>CAKKPH010000194.1 GCA_919901585.1 Thermodesulfovibrionales bacterium
GCACAAGGCCGGCAAGATCTTCGAGGAAAATGTGGCGAGCGCGCTGTGCGCCGACGTCACCGCCCCGGCGCCGCTCTCCTACCAGGAGGCGTTCAGCTACGACGCGCAGAACAACCTCACCTCCGCAACGGATGGACGCGGTAACGCGACCAGCTTCGTATACGACGCGGCCGGCAACTTGATCCGCACGATCGAGCCGGGCAACCTGATCACCGAGTACGGGCGCGACCCGGCCGGAACGGGGCTGCTGAAGAGCGTCACCGACGCGCGCGGCAAGATCACCCGCTTCGAGCACGACGCCGCCGGCAACCTGACCGCCGTCGTCACCCCGCTGGGCGGCAGGACGACGATGACCTACGACGCGAGCGGCCGGCTGACGGCGACGGTTGAGCCCCGCGGCAACATCGCGGGTGCCAACCCGCTCGACTACGACACGCTCTACGCCTACGACGCCGGCGACCGGCTGCTGAGCGTCAACGACCCGCTCGCCAACGCAACCGGCTACGCCTACGACGCGGTCGGCAACCTGACGCAGACGACCGATCCGAAGGGGCGCGCGACTGGCTACGCCTACGACGCCGCCGACCGGCTCAGCTCGGTGACCGCGCCCGACAACACCGTCACCTCCTACAGCTACGACGGCGTCGACAACCTCACCTCACGCACCGACGCCAAGCTGCACGGCACCACCTTCGCCTACGACGCCGCGAATCGGCTCTCGAGCGTCGTCACGCCCGCCGGGCGCAGCTGGACGTACCAGCACGACGCGAACGGCAACCTGACCAAGGTCGTGGACGCGAACGGCAACGCGACACCCGCCGACCCGCTCGACGGCACGACCACCTACGGCTACGACGTCCTCAACCGGCTCGTGGCGATCGACTACAGCGACAGCACCCCCGATGTCTCCTTCGCCTACGACGCGAACGGCAACCGCACCTCGATGAGCGACGGCGCCGGGACGGAGACGTACGCCCACGACGCGCTCGACCGGCTCACCCAGGTGACGCGCGCGCTCGACAGCTTCCTCTACGCCTACGACGCGACCGGCAACATCACGCAGCGCACCTACCCGGGCGGGACGGTCGCCGGCTACGCCTACGACGACGACGGACGGCTGGCCGGCGTCACCCACGCCGCCGTCACGACTGCGTACACCTACGATGCCGCGGGCAACCCGACGCGGGCGACGCTGCCGAACGGCTACATAGAGAACCGCGCCTACGACCGCGCCGGCCGGCTGACGCTGGTCGAGAGCGTCAAGGGCAGCTCCGCCCTCGCGCGCTTCAATTACACGCTCGACGCGGCCGGCAACCCGACCGGCGTGACCGGGACGACGACGAAGCTCTACAGCTACGACCTGCTCGACCGCCTGAGCGAGGTCTGCTTCGCCTCCCGCTGCACCCGCGCCGGTGATCCCTTCATCCGCTACGCCTACGATCCGGTCGGCAACCGCACCAGCGAGGCGCGCCCGACCGGCACGACCGCCTACACGTACGACGTCGAGGACCGGCTGCTCTCCTTGAGCGCCCCGCTGGTGAGTGTCGCCTACAGCTACGACGCCAACGGCAACCAGCTCTCGGCGGCGGCGGCGAGCGAGGCCGGGACGGTGAGGCGGAGCTTCGCCTACGATCAGGCGAACCGTCTGCTCGCCGTCAGCCAGGGTGCGCTCGTGCGCGCGTACGGCTACGACGGCGACGGCAAGCGGCTGCGCGCGAGCTGGTCCGA
>CAKKPH010000195.1 GCA_919901585.1 Thermodesulfovibrionales bacterium
TTATGAGCGAAGCGACCCTCTCCCTCGCCTCTTCAACCTTCCTGTGGAGCTGCCCTCCGAAGGTATGCATGCTTGAAGGGTTTCCGTAAAGCCCCCTGAGATACGGGAGCATTTCCTCGAGCACCTCAGGCGCAACCTCTGTAGTGGCATTGTTGTCAAGGTATATGGGCTTCATCCCTCCTCCACAACTATATCATCGCTCACAAGTTCCCTCAATTTTTCCTCTATGCCCTTTATCGTAACATTGCCCATTGGACACGAGACGCACATCGCCCTGAGGGCGACTATGACCCTGTTGTTGTCGATGTCTATGAGGTCTATGTCGCCACTGTCAGCCTGTAGCCTCGGGCGTATCTCCTTGTCTATGACGTCCTGTATCAGCGCTATCTTTTTCAGGTTGGTGAGTTTCCTTGGAGGGTGTACAGGCTCCGGTATAGTGCGGACAGACAGTATATCCATCAGTATAGCCTCTATGTCCGGCTTGCAGAAACCACAGCCTCCTCCGGCCTTTGTGTAGTTAGTTATATCATCGACTGTGGTGAGGCGGTTTTCGATTGCGACCCGCCGTATCTTCTCTTCAGATACCTCAAAACACTTGCAGATTATCCTTTCATGAACCTCAGGGGCCTTTGCCTCACCCCTGTAGCTTGAGATAGCGGCCTCAAGCGCCTCTCTCCCCATTACCGAGCAGTGCATCTTCTCCTTGGGAAGGCCCCCGAGGAATTCGGCAATATCCTTGTTTGTTATCCTTGAAGCCTGCTCGATAGTCATTCCTTTTATGAGTTCTGTAAGGGCTGAAGAGCTTGCTATAGCTGATGCGCAGCCGAAGGTCTGAAATTTCGCATCTGTTATCCTGGCTGTCTCTTTATCGATCTTGAGGGTGAGCTTAAGGGCATCGCCGCATATGATGCTCCCTACCTCTCCAACTGCATCCGGGTCTGTTATCTCACCGGCATTCTTTGGATGAAGGAAGAGTTCCCTTACTTTTTCGGTATACTCCCACATAGCTCATTTTTAACAGAAATATAAAGGCATGTCAAACAAGACTATAACACCGGGCAGATTTCGACAAGGTTGTGTAATACGCTGTGGACCCGATTACGACTTTCCGGGGTGTTCTCTTCTATAAGCCTCAGGGAGCTGCTTCAGTCCCCTTCTGCCCCAGATGTTCAAACCGCTCTCCCTTGCAGTCCTCTGGGCCTCATGGAACTCGTCAGCATGTTTAACATTCGGCGGGATGGTATAGAGCACTGCATAGCCGCCTTTTATCATCTCGATGTTCACCATCTTCCCGTCTCTTGTCCAGATATAGCCGAGCAGCCTCCCATATTTGTCTCTCTGTTCGATATCGAGTTCGACTGCTACTGACCACCCTGAGTCTTCGAATATCTTATTAAGGTGCTTTTTCGAGATGGTCCCCCATGGGCGCTGTCTTAATTCAGGGGCGTCAATGCCTATGAGGCGCAGTTTCTCCTTCTTCCTGTTGATAATTACACTTATAGTATCTCCGTCATGCACCTTTATTACCTTGACAGGAAGATGGTCCGGCCTTTGACTGCCTGTGATAAGATTGTATTGGGAAAAGCCGAGGATTATAAGTGTTGCTGCAATGACGATTAAGAATAATGCCGGATTTCTTTTTAGCATACTATATTATAAACTATTAGCTAAGATAATTGACGGGGGATATCATGATAATAGGTGTTCCGAAAGAGATAAAAGAACACGAATACAGGGTCAGCATAACGCCACGTGGAGTTGAAGAGCTCAAGAGGGACGGCCATACAATACTCGTTGAGACTGAGGCTGGTTCAGGAAGCGGCTTTTCTGACGAAGAATATCTGAAGGCAGATGCAGACATTGTTGACAGGCGGTCTCTGTTCGATAAATCGGACCTGATCGTTAAGGTTAAGGAGCCGCTTTTCTCAGAGTATTCTTTATTAAAAGAAAATCAGGCGCTTTTTGCATACCTCCACCTTGCCTCGAATAAGGAATTGACCGGGATACTTATCGAAAAGAAAATAACTGCATTAGGATACGAGACGCTCGAAAAAGACGGCTCTCTCCCCCTGCTTACCCCTATGAGTGAGATAGCGGGAAGGATGGCGCCTATTGTCGGTGCATTTTATCTACAAAGGGTTCACGGTGGGAGCGGAAGGCTTCCGTCAGGCGCTGTAGGTGTTAGGCCTGCAAAGGCGTTGATACTCGGGGCAGGTGTTGTAGGCTTTAACGCAGCGCGTGTCTGCATTGGCCTCGGCATGGAGGTCGTGATAATGAACAGAGGGGTCGAGAGGCTTCAAAAGGTCGATGAGGTCTTTATGGGAAGGGTCAGGACGCTCCCGCTGACAAGACACAACATTGTTCAGGAATTGAATGACTCGGATATTATTATCGGAGCAGTGCTTGTGCCGGGCGGAAGGACGCCTTTGCTTATCAGGCGTGAAGACCTTAAGATTATGAGAAGGGGTTCAGTTCTTGTTGATGTGTCTGTTGATCAGGGCGGGTGTGCTGAGACCTCAAGGCCTACAACACACGATAACCCCATCTATGAAGTGGACGGGATAATTCATTATGCGGTGGCAAACATGCCGGGCGCATACCCGAGGACATCAACAATCGCGCTGACAAATGCGACTTTACCTTTTATCAGGACTATAGCGAATAAAGGTATTGAAGAGACCCTCCGCAACGATCCGGTTTTAAAGAGCGCGCTCAATACCTGCAGGGGTTGTATAGTACATAAGGCCCTTGCTGATTCCACAGGAATTGAATGCAAAGATATCGACAAGATGTTAAGCAGGTAAAGCCGGTCGAAAGACGCACCGTACTTCCATGAGACAACCTTATCATAAAGAGTTAAAAAGAGAGTTTGACATATCTTGTATTGCGATTTGCAATCACAGATATGTCAAATAGCTATTCGGATATGATTTCCTTTTCACTTCAAACGGTTTAAATGGTCCTTATATCTGCAATTGCAAATTGCAATTGCAATGGGGAATTTAGTAGTTGTTTTAGGGAAAAACATGATTTTATTACGGGAAAATTGCCCGAAAACAGCAAAAAACCAAATAAAACATATGGCATTATAATTGCTATATCTTACAGAAATACTAATTTCAATGGCGAAAGGAGAATAAAAGTGACAGCATTATCATCAAGAGAAAGGGTTTTAAAGGTATTTGCCGGCGAGAAGCCGGACAGGACTCCGTGTTTCAGCGGAATGGGGAATGTGACAACTGAGGGGCTAAAGGCCCTTGGTCACAAATTTGCCTCAGTCCATCTCGATGCCAAAAAGATGGCTGAATCAGCAGCGACTTCCTATAAGACATTCGGTTATGAGTGCGGCTTAGTCCCGTTCGACCTCTGTGTCGAGGCCGAGGCGCTTGGATGCGATATAAACGTTTATGCGCATTCTGAAGACCTCCTCTATCCTACCATCAAGGAAAAGGTAATACACAACGAGTCTGAGATGGAGATAGCGTTGCCTGATAACCTCACAAAGAGGGGAAGGGTACCCCTTGTATGCGAGGCGATAGAGCTTATAAAAAAGGATATCGGCAAGGATGTCGTAATCGGCTCTTACGTCTTAGGACCATTCACCCTCGCAGGCCAGATAATGGAGCTTAATGATCTCCTTAAGCTATCCTTCAAGAAACAGGATAAGGTCGAAAAACTGCTCGACCTGCTTGCTGATGCCATAATCATGATCGTTAAAGAATACGAAAAGGCAGGCGTTGATTACATAAGCGTCAGGGAGATGGGAGCCACATCTGATGTATTAAGCCCGAGGGTCTTCAAGAACCTTATACAGCCTTATCTTAAGAAGATATTTGATAACATGAAAGCCCACGGCGTATTGCACATCTGCGGCAAGACCAATGACATAGCTCAGTTTATGGTCGAGACAGGTGCTGACGCAATAAGCGTCGACCAGAAAAACGATGCTGCAGAGACGAGGAAGAAACTCGGCAGCAATGCACTGATATACGGGAACTTCGATCCATACAATGTGCTTGTCACAGGCACAGAGGAAAAGATCAGAGAGACTATGAGGAAATGCATTGACGACGGCATCAGCGCAATATGGCCCGGCTGCGACATATGGCCTACAGTGCCTGCAGAGAACTTCAGGATAATGATGGACGAAGTCCAGAGATACAGGAGGTAAGGCATGGCAACGGAAGAGAAGAGGAAAGAGTTACTTGAGA
>CAKKPH010000196.1 GCA_919901585.1 Thermodesulfovibrionales bacterium
AGGCGTCTACAGTTTGCTGATTTGGTTCAAAAATATCCATAAGCCTATTATGAGTCCTTATCTCACACTGCTCCCTGGATTTCTTATCTACATGAGGTGATCGTAAAACAGTAAATCTTGATTTTTTAGTAGGAAGCGGTATTGGGCCAGAAATATCTGCTCCTGTTTGTCTTGCAGTTTCCACAATTTCTCTTGTAGAAGCATCAAGCAATTGATGATCAAAACCCTTGAGTTTAATCCGAATTTTTCGAGCCTTAGATTTTATAGACATCTCACTATTCCTTCAGATGATTAACTCAATATTTCAGCAACAACACCAGCGCCTATCGTCTTTCCACCTTCTCGTATCGCAAACCGTAATTCCTTCTCCATCGCTATCGGTGTTATCAACCTCACCTCTAACCCCATATTATCTCCAGGCATTACCATCTCTACTCCCTCTGGTAATATCACATCTCCAGTCACATCGGTTGTCCGAAAATAAAACTGCGGCCGGTATCCCTTGAAAAATGGCGTATGCCTTCCTCCTTCTTCCTTCGTCAATACATACACCTGAGCCTTAAAATTCGTATGTACTTTTATACTACCCGGCTTAGCCAATATCATCCCTCGCTCTACATCCTCTTTCTTCGTACCTCTTAACAAACATCCTACGTTATCTCCTGCCTCACCTCTATCTAACAACTTGCGAAACATCTCTATCCCCGTCACCGTCGTCTTCGCTTCCTTCCCTAATCCTAATATCTCTACTTCCTCTCCTATGTTTACAGACCCTCTTTCTACTCTCCCGGTCACTACTGTCCCACGTCCGCTTATCGTAAACACGTCTTCTATCGGCATCAAAAATGGCTTCTCTATCTCTCTTGGTGGTACCGGTATATACGTATCTAACGCATCTACTAACTTATATATCGACTTCACCCCTAATTCACTATCCTCTCCCTCTAATGCCTTCAACGCTGAACCTATCACTATCGGTGTATCATCACCAGGAAATTGATACTTACTCAATAACTCTCTTACCTCTAACTCCACTAAATCCAATAACTCCTTATCATCCACCGTATCGGCTTTATTCAAATACACTACTATGTACGGTACTCCTACCTGTCTCGCCAACAGTATATGCTCTCTAGTCTGTGGCATCGGTCCATCTGCCGCACTCACCACCAATATCGCTCCATCCATCTGCGCCGCACCGGTTATCATGTTCTTTACATAATCAGCATGACCAGGACAATCTACATG
>CAKKPH010000197.1 GCA_919901585.1 Thermodesulfovibrionales bacterium
GCCCGTGAAACAGGAGTTACCACGACAGCTATTTCGAAGATGATGGCAAGGTGAAGGCGAATAAGTTAACTAATTCATCAACGTCCCCTAAATGATATATATCATTGGGCAGTGCCTTTATTGCCCGGATTAATCATGTATGACTTTATCTTTCTGTGAAGGTTGCTCCGCTCAATACTGAGCGCCTCGGCAGTCTTTGATATGTTCCACTGGTTTGCCTCAAGCTTGTATGCTATAAAATCCTTCTCAAAGGCGTCTCTCGCCTCCTTCAGCGTTTTACAACTGAAGTAATCAACAACAACCTCTGCGCCCTTGAACCGGACATCCTTGGGACTTATTGCAGGGGTAGGCGTCATAATCACAAGCCTCTCGATGAGGTTCCTTAGTTCTCTAACATTCCCCGGCCAGCCATAATCCTGAAGCATCCCGACAGCCTCAGGTGTTATCTTCTTGGGTGCCTGTCCGTATTCAGCAGCAAGGGAATTTATAAAGTAATCAACGAGCAATTTAATGTCATCTTTTCTTTCCCTTAAGGGAGGGACATGTATCGGTATTACATTCAGCCTGTAAAATAAATCACTCCTGAACCTCCCGTTCTTCGCTTCATCCTCGAGGTTTTTGTTCGTGGCTGAGATTATCCTTACATCGACCTTAATATTGAGGCTTCCACCAACTCTCTGGAACTCCTGTGTCTCTATGACCCTGAGCACCTTAGCCTGTGTCTGGAGGGACATATCACCTATCTCATCAAGGAAGAGCATACCGTTGTCGGCAAGCTCGAACTTGCCCTTCTTCTTTTCAAAGGCGCCTGTGAACGAGCCTTTTTCATGGCCGAAGAGTTCACTCTCTATCAGTTCCTGCGGGATTGCAGCACAGTTCACCTCTATAAAGGGCTTGTCTGAACGGTTGCTCCTACCGTGCAGCAGCCTCGCAACAACCTCTTTGCCTGAACCGCTTTCTCCTGTTATCAGCACCCTGCTGTTTCCTTTTGCAGCCATCTCTATCTGGCTCCGCAATGCCTTTATCGGAGTGGAGTCTCCTATAAGCCTCCATCTTCCGGTAAGGCTCTCCCTGAGCGTCATGTTCTCCCTCTCGAGCGCTGACCTCTCAAGAGCCCTCCTTGCACTGATAAGGACCCTCTCGAGCGAAAGCGGCTTTTCGAGGAAATCATAGGCGCCCATCTTTGTGGCCTTTACAGCAATCTCAATATTCCCATGGCCTGATATGATGACCACAGGGATATCGCTCTTGATGGCGTTGATCTCCTGCAGTGTCTGGATGCCGTCCATCATGGGCAGCCATACATCGAGGAAGACCAGGTCAGGAGTCTGTTCCCTTACTATTCTCACCGCATCCTCTCCTGTAGCAGCAGTAAGAACGCTGTAGCCCTCATCATCAAATATCCCTGAAAGGCTCTCTCTTATCCCCTCTTCGTCATCAACTACAAGCACAACAGGATCCAAGCTACCCCTCCTTTATAGGCATCTCAATAGTAAAGACAGACCCCTGCGGCTCATTGTCCCTCACCCTTAAATAACCCCTGTGTTCGGCAATTATCCTGCTCGCAATCGCAAGCCCGAGCCCTGTGCCGCCATCCCTTGTAGAGAAATAGGGCAAAAAGAGCTTGTCCTTGTCCTCGTCTCTTATGCCGGGCCCGTTGTCGGCAATATCTATTAATACCCTGTTTTCTGCAGGATTAAACTCAACCCTTACCTCTATTGCAGGCCCGCCGTTTCTGCGTCCACTGACCTCATACATTGCAATGGCTTTATCTCCGGCATTCATGGCCTGAATTGCATTATCAAAGAGGTTGATAAGCACCCTTTTGAACTGTTCTCCGTCCATGTCAACGAGCGGAGAGTCCCCGGGAACAGAAACCCTTATGCTCACATCCTTAAAATCCCTGTAGACGCTCACCACCTCATCTATACTGTCACGGAGCCTTCTCGGCGCTTTTTTTATCTCAGGCATCTTGCCGAAACGGGTGAATTCGTCAA
>CAKKPH010000198.1 GCA_919901585.1 Thermodesulfovibrionales bacterium
GGGCCTTATCCGAGCTTTGTAAAAGAGATCAAAAAGGCTGCAAAAAAGCATGACAACGCCAATGACCTTCTGGGCGCACTTGAGCAGTGCTATAAGGACAAGAAGACGCACTGGAAGCACGGAGGCATTGTCGGTGTCCGCGGCTACGGCGGCGGTGTTATCGGAAGGTATTCGGATGTCCCTGAAGAGTACCCGGGAGTTGCACATTTCCATACTGTCAGGGTGAACCAGACGAGCGGTTTTTTCTATACCTCGAGCGCTCTGAGAGAGATATGCGACCTCTGGGACCAGTATGGCAGCGGTCTGACAAACTTCCACGGCTCAACCGGTGACTTGGTCCTCCTCGGCACCACCTCAGACAAGCTCGAACCTCTCTTCGCTGAATTATCATCCAGGGGCTGGGACCTTGGAGGCTCAGGCTCTGCTATGAGGACCCCAAGCTGCTGCGTAGGCCCGGGCCGTTGTGAGTGGAGCAATATAGATACACTCGATATTACATATAGTCTTACGCAGGAGTTTCAGGATGAGATGCACAGGCCTGCTTTTCCCTACAAGTTCAAGTTCAAGGTATCAGGCTGCGCAGTTGACTGTATCGCAGCTATTGCCCGAGCTGACTGCTCTATTATCGGCACATGGAAGGGCGATATCCAGATAGATCAGGATGCTGTGAAGTCGTACGCAAAGAACGGCCTTGACATCAACGCAGAGGTAGTCAACCTCTGTCCGACAAAGTGCATGAGCTATGACGGCAAGGAATTGAAGATAGAAAATGAAGACTGCAACAGGTGCATGCACTGCATTGCAAGGATGACAAAGGCATTAAGGCCAGGCAAGGAAAGAGGAGCTACTATCCTTATAGGGAGCAAGGCGCCCTTTGTTGTCGGAGCGCTCCTTTCATGGGTCATTGTGCCTTTCATGAAGATGGAGCCGCCTTATACAGAGCTCAAGGAGTTCACGAGGAAGATGTGGGAATGGTGGGATGAGCACGGCAAGAACAGGGAGAGGATAGGCGAGCTTATCGAGAGAAAAGGAATGAGGAACTTCCTCGAGGCTGTCGGTCTCGACCCGCATCCTATCATGATCAAGGAGCCGAGAAGGGATCCGTTCTACTTCTGGAAGCCGGAAGAGCTGAAATCTTAATTTATAAATAAAAGATATAAGGAGGATAAACTATGTCGCTACCTCAGAGAAAAACAGATATAGGGCCGCCCCATTACAAACAGTTCCTTCCGCCTGTTATACAGAAGAACTACGGCCAGTGGAAATATCATGAGGAGATTAATGCCGGACTGATGGTGCATGTTGCGGAGAGCGGGGACAAGATATGGACTGTGAGGGTGGCATCACCGAGGCTTATCAGCACAGACTTTGTGCGTGAGCTTGCAGATATAGCAGACAAATACTGCGGTGGGTACTTCCGCTTTACATCAAGGCACAATGTTGAGTTCCTTGTCTCTGAAGAGAGCAATGTAAAGCCCCTTGAGGAAGACCTCAAGAAGCGTGGCTTTATGATAGGAGGCATAGGAAGCAGGGTGAGCAATATTGTCCATACACAGGGATGGGTGCACTGTCATTCTGCTGCAACAGACGCATCCGGCATAGTGAAGGTTATAATGGATGATCTTTCCGAGTACTTCACTTCAAAGACACTCCCGAACAAGGTAAAGATAGCGCTTGCTTGCTGCACGAACATGTGCGGGGCAGTCCACTGCTCTGATATCGCAATAGTTGGGGTCCACAGAAAGCCGCCTACGGTCGATCACGCAAGGGTCCCGAATGTATGCGAGATCCCTTCTACCATTGCATCATGCCCGACAGGGGCTATAAGCCCTAACCCTGCGCAGAAGAGCGTTAAGATTAATGAGAACAAGTGCATGTACTGCGGCAACTGTTATTCGGTTTGTCCTTCAATGCCAATATCAGATCCTGAGAACGACGGTGTTGCGATTGTTGCAGGCGGAAAGGTCTCGAACCTGAGGAGCAATCCGAAGTTCTCGAAGCTCGTTTATCCATGGCTCCCGAACAACCCTCCCAAATGGCCTGAGGTTGTCGAGGCTGTCCGCGGCATCCTCGAGACATATGCGACTAATGCAAAGAAGCACGAGAGGGTCGGTGAGTGGATTGAGAGGATAGGATGGGAGAAGTTCTTCAAGATTACGGGTATCCCGTTCACCTTCCAGCATATTGATGACTTCACCTTCGCAAGGGAGACATTCAGGACTGCAGCAACATTTAAGTGGTAAGATGATATAATAAGAAGACAGGGAGGGACCTTCGGTCTCTCCCTGAACTATTAACAAAGTCTTAGAAACGAGGTGGCAGGATGGAGAAAGAGGAAGTCAGACAGAAAATTTACGAACTGGTAGAGAAATCCATAGGTAAAAAGAAGCTTAAATCTCCTGATATCCAGAAGACCATATCTGCTGATGCAGGCATTACAAGGGATGAGGTAAAGGATGCCCTGAGGGACCTTGTGGACGAGGGCAAGCTCATCTATACCTATTTCGGCGGGAGTTTTGTAGAGATACCGCCCAAAGAGTAAGAAGGTAAATTTACCATAATAAAAGACAGTCCGCTGTTGAGCCGGCGGACTGTCTTTTTGTTTTATGCGTTGTTGCTTGTTCAGTCTCAGGGTTTCTTATCTGAATATCCATCCGGTTATCAATCCGCCTCTGAATAAATAACAGGCTATTGGTTATAATAAACCATATGAATAAACATCCCCGTCTGATTATTGCTGCGCTTAAGGGCGGCTCAGGAAAGACAATCCTGTCTATCGGGATTGCGAGGCTATGGAAAAAACAGGGGCTTAAGGTCACAGCCTTTAAGAAAGGGCCTGACTATATAGATGCAGGCTGGCTTGCATGCGCATCCGGCAATCCGTGCTACAATCTCGACCCGTTCCTAATAGGCAAGGAGCACCTCTTATCGTCATTTATAGGCCATTCTGCCGGCTCTGATATATCTGTGATAGAGGGCAACAGGGGGATTTTCGACGGTATGGATGAAGAGGGTACATACAGCACTGCCGAACTTTCAAAGTTTCTTAAAGCTCCTGCCATCCTGATAATAGACTGCAACAAGGCAACAAGAACGATCGCTGCACTGGTCAACGGAGTTAAGGACTTTGACCGTGATCTTGAATTAAAAGGGGTTATACTGAACCAGATAGCCGGCAACAGGCACGAATCAGTTATCCGCAGGTCAATTGAGAAATACTCTGACATACCTGTGCTCGGCGCTATCCCGAGGCTCGACAAGGAGATATTCCCTGAGAGGCATATGGGCCTTACCCCTTTTCATGAGCATCCTGAGGTCGAAAGTGCGATAGAAGGTGCTTCCGGGATTGTGAGCAAATATGTAGATTCCGGGATGCTTCTCGTGATCGCAAGGGAAGCAGGAGACTTGGAAAATGTTCAGGGTTCAGGGTTCAGGGTTCAGGACTCCGGAAGGGTAACAGACATAACCTCGTCCTTCACCCCTCGTCTCTCGCCCTTACGTATCGGCGTTATCAGGGACTCTGCGTTTCAGTTCTATTATGAGGAAAACCTCGAAGAACTGAAGAGGCATTCTGCTGATATAATCGAGATAAGCGCGCTTAATGAGAAAGAGTTGCCTGATCTGGATGCGCTTTATATAGGCGGCGGATTCCCTGAGACACATGCTATTGCGCTTGCAGGGAACACCGGGTTCAAGAATTCACTGAAGGCTGCTATTGAGAAGAGCCTGCCTGTGTATGCAGAATGCGGAGGGCTCATGTATCTTGGTGAGGCCTTGTTGCTTGAAGGCAGGACTTATCCGATGGCAGGTATATTCCCTCTTACGTTTTCTCTTGAGAAGAGACCTCAGGCTCACGGGTATTCTGTTGTTGAGGTCATAGGCGGAAACCCATATTTCAGGAACGGCACTCTGCTGCGCGGACATGAGTTCCACTACTCAAGGGCGTTGGATTTTGCCGGAGACAAGGAGGGGTTTTCCTATGCTTTCAGGATAAAGAGGGGCAGGGGGCTGCATAACGGCATGGACGGCATATGCTACAAGAACGTGCTCGCGACCTATACACATCTTCATGCCCTCGGTGCCCGGGAATGGGTTGAGGGCATGTTAAAATGCGCTTCGGAATACAAAAAATGCAGGATGAATAATGAACAATAGTTTTCTTACAGGAGGATTTAATGGTACTTAAACTTTTGGTTCACGTAAATGAGCCTGAGAGATGGTTAATAGCCCTTGCGAGCATCACTAATTTCCTGAACGATGTAGGAGATAAACATGCTGCTGTTATTGTTGTGGCAAACGGCGCAGGTGTAAACGGACTTGTAAAAGGCAGTTTTACAGCCACTGCGATACAGGGAGAGGCGTGTTCTATCGGGACAGGGGCTAACATTCCTGAAATGGAGAAGCTTGCTGAGAGGGGCGTTGCATTTCTTGCATGCAAAAACGCACTCAACGCCCGGAAGATACTCCCTGAGCATCTTCCGGCTTTTGTCAATGTTATACCAGCCGGCATGACAGAGATGGTGAGACTTCAGGCAGAGGGCTTTGCGTATATAAAGCCATGAGATATGATATAAGAATGCAGGTTGATAGATGAAAGTCGCAGGATGTACGAAACACAATTCACCGGTGGGAAAGTAATAGCGTGGGTTTACTCAGGAGGGAAACAGCCGATCTGCTTTTAAGGGCTGACTTCGGAAAAATTGTGGAGTTGTCCCTGAATAACAAGAGGGTCTTCAGGAGGCTTATATCATTAAGCTATGACAAGGAGGATATCCTGTCGTGGAGGGCTATTGAGGCGATAGGCAGGGCAGTCGGCAGCCTTGCAGGCAGAGACCCTGTTGCAGCAAGGAACATTGTCCATAGACTCCTCTGGTCTGTGAGCGATGAGTCAGGCGGCATCGGGTGGAGCGCCCCTGAGATGCTTGCCGAGATAGTTATTCACAGTAATGGTGTTTATAATGACCTCCCGCCCATAATCCTCTCCTTTCATGAAGAGGAGCCTTTTTTGAAAGGTGTACTGTGGGCTATGGGCAGGCTCGCTGATACAGGTGCAGCATATGTTGATGGAGCTTCAGAACTGACAATGAAATCCCTCGGGCACAGTGACCCTGCTGTAAGGGGACTTGCGCTCTGGGCCGCTACGAAGCTGAAGGTTCATGACATTAGAGAAAGGGCAAGGGGAATGCTCAATGACAAGGAAAGGTTCAAGTTTTATGAAGGCCGTGAGCTTCTCGATATGACTGTCGGCGATATGGCAGAGATATGCACGGGTCATACAAAAAGTTGACATTAATAAAAGCATAGAGTTATTATTCTGCGGGGAATTTTTGAGAGAAAGACAGAGAAAAGATCGCGATGAAGGAACAAAATGTCCTTTTTGTGATGCCCTCCTTGAAGTGCCTGCAGCTATAGCGACAGGAGGAGGGTCGTTTTTGGGCGGCAAGTGTCTGTGCGGTGCTGTTTATGCATGTGACCCTACAGGGCATAATATCGGCGAGGCTCTGCTCGATGCCCTGAATTTTGCCTTTGGAGGGAGCTATACTTTTTTAGACTCAGAGGATGTTGGATATAAAGAAGCAGTTTTTAACTATGACCTCTCTTCTCACAGGATGTGGCAGGTGAAAGACGTCAGGAAGGACACCTCGGGCAAGCTGGTGTTTATAAGTGTTGCTGACAAATAAATGAGTCAAATTTGACAATAAGTTATTTTAATTTGACCCTTGATTTATTATTGTATTATGGTTTAGTAGTTCTATTGCAAGGTTTTCTATTTTCTGCGGGATAGGGCCCGGGAAAAATCAATAAAAAGCAATTTGAAAGGAGAGCTAAAAATGCCGATGATGGACTTTCAGGGGAAACAATATGAAATTGATGAGGACGGTTATCTTCTGAACCTGGATGACTGGAACAAGGAGATTGCAGGACATATTGCAAAGCTCGAAGAGATTGACATGACCGATGCCCATTGGGAGGTCATCACCTTCCTTAGGGATTACTACCAGAAGTACCAGATCGCTCCGATGATCAAGATACTTGTTAAAGAGATCGGTAAGGTCATGGGCCCCGATAAGGGCAACACAAAGTACCTTTACGAGCTTTATCCTGGCGGGCCTGCAAAACAGGCTTGTAAGATAGCCGGGCTTCCGAAGCCGACTGGATGCGTTTAAAGAGCATTAGGGGGAGGGAGTCTTAGCAATAAGACTTACACATCCTGTTGCGGCAGTAATTATAGAAAAAAGATATCTCTTTTTCGTTAAGATAAGCCTCCCCGCATGGGTAAAGAGTTAAGCCTGCCCTCTGCGGGGAGAAGTTAATGCCTTAAAGCTTATTGCGCCTGACCGGAGACATCAGCTTGAATTTTGTGCTCAGGGAATAATGAGGGGTGGATATGAGGCTTAGCGATATTCTTTCAAAAAACAAGTCTGCTCTGCTGGATATGTGGTTTGAGGTCATGCTGAAGGCGTATCCTGCAGATACGGCTGTTTTTATGAGGGATCAGAAAAAGCAGTTCGCCAACCCTGTCGGCTACACCATGTCAAGCGAGCTCGAAAAAATCCTCTCCGGCCTTATAGCAAACGCAGAAATTAACAGTTTCACGCCTCACCTCGAGAATATAATAAAGATCAGGGCAGTTCAGGGCCTGACGCCTTCTCAGGCGCTCTCTTTTGTATTCCTTCTCAAAGACATAATCCGCGGACAGATAAAGGGCGAT
This sequence comes from Thermodesulfovibrionales bacterium, assembly GCA_919901585.1. Lineage (GTDB taxonomy): Bacteria > Nitrospirota > Thermodesulfovibrionia > Thermodesulfovibrionales > UBA9159 > CAKKPH01. Next base: position 6,713 of record CAKKPH010000198.1, read on the forward strand.
ATGAGCGTCAATGAGCATGAGCTGAAAGAGATTGAGTCGCGGATAGACAGCCTTGCGCTGACTGCTTTTGACCTTTTTATGAATTGCAGGGAAAAGATATATGAGCTTAAGGCAAATGAGGCAAGGAACATGACGTTCAGGTTGTTGCAGAAGGCAAAGCTGGTCTGCGAGGTTGAGGATTAGGAAAAGGAACCTTTTGTTCGAAATAATTCAGGGAGATAAGAGGTAAGAATATGGGATCCATTGTTTCATTAATTGCTGTTATCGTCCTTATACTGATCGCCTATACCGGAGTTAAAGCAGCAAACCTGCACTTTCTTTTCGGGGTTGTCATACCCTATGCGGCTGTAACCGTTTTTCTCACAGGCTTCATATACCGCATCCTGAAGTGGGCGAGTGTGCCGGTGCCGTTCCGCATACCGACAACGTGCGGGCAACAGAAATCCCTGCCGTGGATTAAACAGAACAAGATCGAAAACCCCTCGAGCCCGTTCTGGGTTGTTGTGAGAATGGCCCTTGAGGTGCTCGTCTTCCGCTCCCTCTTCAGAAACCTCAAGACCCAGCTCACGGACGGCTCACGGCTTGTTTACGGCGAGGCAAAGTGGCTCTGGCTTGCTGGCCTCGCATTTCACTGGTCGCTCCTGATTGTCCTGATCAGGCACTCAAGGTTCATTTTTGACCCTGTCCCTTCGTTCCTTCATATCCTCGAACAGTTTGACGGTTTTCTCCAGATAGGAGTGCCTGTGCTTTTCGTTACAGGAGTTGTGCTCCTGGTATCCGTGACCTACCTTCTCATAAGGAGGTTCTTTATACCTATAGTCCGCTATATATCACTTCCTGCTGATTACTTCCCGCTCTTCCTGATTATAGCGATCGCCATCACCGGCATAGAGATGAGATATTTCACCAAGACGCATATCGTGGGCGTGAAGGAACTGGTTATGGGGCTTTTGACCTTCAATCCAAAGACACCGGAAGGTATCGGCTGGATATTCTATGTCCATATATTTCTCGTGAGCGCGCTGTTCATCTATTTTCCATTCAGCAAGCTTATGCATATGGGAGGAGTCTTTATGAGCCCTACGAGAAACATGGTTAACAACAGCCGCGTCAAGAGGCATGTCAACCCATGGAACTACCCTGTTGATGTGCATACCTATGAAGATTATGAGAACGACTTCAGGGAGAAGATGAAATCAGCCGGCATCCCTGTTGAAAAGGAGTAATTATGGCAAAATTTACAGCAAAACCAAACGAGCTTTCTAAAATAGATTATACGCCTCCAAAAACGCACTGGCTCGAAACTCCTGTTGAGATAAGGGAGCATATGTTCTGTCACGCTGCAAAGCCGAAAGACCTCGAAACAGTCGGTTTTCCCTACGGAAGGGAGTGGAGACCTAATGACGAGGACTGGAAGCTGCCTGAGAACTGGAAGACCATAATATTTGAGGGCATGAGGTCTCTTCTTAAGAAGTACCGTTCCTTTCAGGTATTTATGGATATATGCGTGAGGTGCGGAGCCTGTGCCGACAAATGCCATTTCTTCTTAGGCTCAGGGGACCCGAAGAATATGCCCGTGCTCAGGGCAGAACTCCTGAGGTCTGTTTACAGGGGCAACTTCACCCTCGCAGGCAAGATATTAAAGAAGCTAGCAGGCGCGAGGAAGCTCACCGCCAATGTCCTTAAGGAGTGGTGGTACTACTTCTACCAGTGCACTGAATGCCGCCGCTGCTCTGTCTTCTGCCCTTATGGTATTGATCAGGCAGAGATCACGATGATGGGCAGGGAACTCACAAATATGCTCGGTCTCCAGATAGGATGGATAGCCGGTCCGGTGGCGAACTGCTATATGAAAGGCAATCACCTCGGCCTTGAGCCGCATACAATAACCTCAAGTATGGAGTTTTTTCTTGATGATATAGAGACGATAACAGGCATAAAGATCGAGCCTACCTTCAACAGGAAGGGTGCGGAGATACTCTTTGTGACGCCTTCAGGCGACCTATTCGCAAACCCGGGCACCTATACTGCCATGGGGTACCTGATGCTCTTCCACGAATTGGGCCTTGACTACACCTGGAGCACCTATGCGTCAGAGGGTGGAAACTTCGGTTTTTTCACAACCAATGACATGGCAAAGAGGCTGAATTCCAAGATATACGCAGAGGCAAAGAGGCTCGGAGTCAAGTGGATACTCGGTGGAGAGTGCGGGCATATGTGGAGGGTTGTGCATCAGTATATGGACACATGGAACGGCCCGGCAGATTTTCTTGAGGAGCCTGTGTCCCCAATAACCGGCACAAGGTTTGATAATGCCAGGGCTACAAAGATGGTTCATATAGCAGAATTCACCGCAGATCTTATAAAGAACAGCAAGCTGAAGTTTGACTTAAGCAGGAATGACCATCTCAATGTGACGTTCCATGATTCATGCAACACGTCAAGGGGCATGGGCCTCCTCGAAGAGCCGCGCTATGTCCTGAAGAGTGTCTGCAACAATTTTTACGAAATGCCTGAGGACACGATCAGGGAAAAGACCTTCTGCTGCGGAAGCGGCGCAGGCCTTAACGCCTCAGAGAATATGGAACTCAGAATGAGGGGGGGCTTCCCGAGGGCGAATGCTGCAAAGTATGTTCATGAAAAGTATGGTGTTAATATGTGCGCTGCTGTCTGCGCCATCGACAGGGTTGCCCTTTCAACGTCCTTTGAATACTGGGTGCCCGGCGTGGCTGTCTGCGGACTGCATGAACTTGTAGGCAATGCGCTGGTCATGACAGGGGAGAAAGAGAGGACGCAGGACCTGCGGCTTGAACCTCTTCCGGGAAAGGAGGTCGCTGAATAATGAAGATATACAACAGCGGAAAGGTAGTAATCGGGCTTATCATATTCATTGGTCTGGTCACTTTCCCCTTCTTTTATAACAAGGGCAAGGCAATCGCCAAACCGGAACCGAAGATAGACACCCCTGCCATTATGCAGCTTCAGGATAAAAAATGCGTGGAGCCGAGGGATTTCATGAGGGCCGAGCACATGAGGCTCCTGAATGACTGGAGGGACTCAGCAGTGCGTGACGGCAAGAGGATATATGTCAATTCCGAAGGCAAGCAGTTCACAATAAGTTTACAGAATACATGCATGCATTGCCATTCAAACAAAAAAGAATTCTGTGACAGATGCCATTCGTATGTGGCTGTAAAACCTTACTGCTGGGGGTGCCATATTGAGCCGAAGGAGAACAAGTCATGAGCATGAACAGAAGAGATTTTTTAAAAATAGCAGGAATCTCCACGATCGCCGGAATCGGTGGCGCCTCCGTCATTAGAGGCGGCAAGGAAGGCGAGATTGAAGCCTCACATGTAGTGCTGGATGAAAAGGCACTTAAGGCAAAACACTGGGC
>CAKKPH010000199.1 GCA_919901585.1 Thermodesulfovibrionales bacterium
GGAGACATTGAATGTAAAATCCCTCCTAACCTCCCTTTGCCAAAGGGAGGGATAATTCCCCTCTTTAGCAAAGAGGGGCGAGGGGAGATTTTATAAAATTAATGTCATCTTACTTTCGCACTTATTAATATAACTGTTTTGAATGGAGGTCTATATATGAACGAAGGAAGGGTTACACAGGTAATAGGTGCAGTTGTTGATGTAGAATTCGACGATAAACTGCCTGAGATATTGAATGCACTTAAGATAGAGCAGAAAGGCGATGCTGAAAAGGGCCTGCCTGACATAAACATTACACTTGAAGTTGCAGCGCATCTTGGAGAGAACAAGGTTAGGACATTAGCCATGTCTACTACTGACGGCGTTGTGAGGGGAATGAAGGTTGTTAATACTGAGGTCCCGATTACTGTGCCTGTAGGAGACGGCATACTCGGCAGGATCATGAATGTTATTGGCGAGCCTTATGACAAACTCGGCCCGATAGATGCAAAAGAGAGATGGCCGATTCACAGGTCAGCTCCGGATTTTGTGGAACAGGAGCCTGTGACACAGGTCTTTGAGACGGGGGTCAAGGTCTTTGACATGCTCGTGCCTTTTGTTAAGGGCGGAAAGATGGGGATGTTTGGAGGCGCCGGCGTCGGAAAGACAGTCGTTATCATGGAGATGATACATAACATTGCATTGGTGCATGGCGGCGTTTCTGTTTTTGCAGGAGTCGGCGAGAGGACAAGGGAAGGCAACGACCTTTATCTCGAGATGAAGGAATCAGGGGTTTTGAATAAGACTGCCCTTATATATGGCCAGATGAATGAGCCCCCAGGAGCAAGGGCCAGGGTAGCTCTCACGGCGCTTACTGCGGCAGAATACTTCAGGGACCAGGGGCAGGATGTCCTTATATTCATAGACAACATCTTCAGGTATACACTTGCAGGCTCCGAAGTCTCGGCTCTCCTCGGAAGAATGCCCTCTGCTGTTGGCTATCAGCCTACCCTTGCTACGGAGATGGGGGTGCTGCAGGAGAGGATCACGACGACAAAGAAAGGCGCTATAACCTCGATGCAGGCGATCTATGTGCCTGCTGATGACCTCACAGACCCGGCAGTCGCAACTGCCTTTACACACCTGGACGGCACAGTTGTGCTTTCGAGGCAGATATCAGAGCTCGGCATATACCCTGCTGTTGACCCTCTTGACTCAACCTCGAGGATACTCGATCCAAAGGTTATTGGAGACGAGCACTATGCTGTTGCGAGGAGTGTTCAGATGATACTACAGAGATACAAAGAGCTTCAGGATATAATTGCGATCCTCGGTATGGAAGAGCTTTCAGAGGACGACAAGCAGAGTGTTGCGAGGGCGAGGAAGATACAGAGGTTCCTGAGCCAGCCTTTCCATGTTGCAGAGGCATTTACCGGAACTCCCGGCAAGTATGTCAAGCTTGCTGATACAATAAAAGGCTTTAAGGCTATCGTAGACGGAAAGTATGATGATATGCCTGAACAGGCATTTTACATGGTCGGCACAATAGAGGAGGCTGAAGAAAAGGCCAAGAAACTCGGATGGACTAAATAGTGACGGTCATTGTTGTGGAAAGCAAACTAAGATTAGATATTGTTACGCCACATGGCCGCATCTTCAGCGGCGATGTCGATGAAATTACTGCCACAGGCAGTGAGGGCGAGTTTGGTATTTTGCCCGGCCACGCTCCGTTTATGACGATGCTGAAGACAGGCATGCTGACATGCAAGAAAAGCGGAGATATGACGTATTTCTTTGTCGGAGGCGGCTATGCTGAGGCAGGGCCGGACAAGGTCACAATACTTGCAGACAGCGCTGAAAAGGCTGAAGACATAGATGTTGAGAGGGCATGTGCTGCCATGAAGCGCGCTGAAGAACGGCTGGAACAGGCAGAGGACTACGATTTTGGCCGTGCAACTGCATCGCTCGCAAGGGCGGCGATAAGGGTTCAGGTAGCAGAAAAGAGAACTGTAAAGTAAACAAGCCGGATTTTTTATCTCACCCCTCTGTGTTATAATTTCAAGCGATGCCTGTCAGGCTAATCATCTTTGACCTCGATGGCACGCTCGTGGATTCGAGCGTTGACATAACCAATGCCCTGAATTATGCCGTTGAACCCTATGGAATCAAACCGCTTAAAGCAGAAGATACCATTAAGCTGGTAGGCGAGGGCATAAGCCGTTTGATTGAGAAATTGATTACGGTTTCATTCCCCGGCTCTGTTGCCGGGCTTGGATTGGGAGCTATGAAGGATGCTCTGACTGAAAGGTTTCTTGAGCATTACACTGCACACATCATTGACTATACAAGGGTATACCCGGACGTAAGGGAGACTCTCGAAAGACTATCCGGATATAAAAAGGCAGTCATATCAAACAAAAGGGAGGCACTTTCCAAAAAAACCCTCGAGGGCCTTGAGCTGATGCGCTTTTTCGACTATGTAGTCGGGAGCGACACAACCCCTGAGAAAAAGCCCTCTCCTGTTCCTGTGCTGAAGGTTTTAAAAGAACTTTCTGTAATTCCGGAAGAGGCTGTTATGGTGGGCGACAGCAACTACGATGTAGATGCCGGAAGGGCTGCAGGCGTGACAACAGTGGCGGTTACGTACGGATACAAGCCACTTGAAATAATTAGACATGCTGATTATATGATTGACAGGATGGGTGATCTGGTCGCGCTCCTCGAAAGGATAAACAGTATGTCAAGGTAGCAGTTATGGTGACACTCGACACAATAAGGGACATAAAAATATACCAGCCAAAGAACGGTTACAGGTTCTCTGTTGATGCCCTGCTACTTTATGATTTTGTTAATGTCCGGAGGGCACGGATGATTGCAGACCTCGGCGCAGGCTCAGGCATTGTCGGGATACTCCTCGCGAAGAAATATATAGAAGCTGAGGTAACACTCTTTGAGATCCAGAAGAGCCTTGCTTCGCTTGCAGAAAAGAATATTGAGTTGAACTCCTTAAATGGGAGGGTCAAGGTCATAAAGTCAGACCTCAGGGAGATAGCGGAACGCTCTCTTTCTGTTGTCAGCCCCCACAGCTTTGACATTGCTGTGTCTAACCCTCCTTTCAGGAAGGAGGTCTCAGGCCTGCTGAGCCCTGAGGAAGAGAAGGCTGTGGCAAGGCACGAGATAAAGCTCAAGCTCCCCGAACTGATAAAGGCCGCATATTATATGCTCAGGGCAAGGGGCAGGCTTTTCCTCGTCTATCTACCTGAAAGGCTCATGGATCTGATGGCAGGGCTTAAGAAGGAGAGGATGGAGGTCAAGAGGCTCAGGGTCGTGCATTCTGATCCGGCATCTGAGGCCAAGATGGTGCTTGTGGAGGCGGTAAGGGACGGCAGGACAGGCCTTAAGATTGAGGCCCCCTTCTATATATACAGGAAGAATGGAGAATACAGTGATGAGATGCGTATGCTCTGCAGCGCGAACCATTGATTATTCTGCATATAAGGATTTTTGATTTGTATAGACCCTGCATGATACGTATAATATATCTAAGAAAGGATGTATAGAGATGATAAGAAATACCTTCAGCATATTGAACGGCATCGGAGCGAAACTCGAAAGGCGCCTTTGGAAGGACGGCATCCTTACGTGGGACGACTTTATAGATGCAAAGAGCATAAATGTAATAAGCCCTGATAGAAAACCGGCCTTTGACGAATCACTCTCGATAGCGTCAGGGCATCTCGCAGAAGGGAATGCCACGTTTTTCGCCAGGACCGTCAAGAGGAGGGAGCACTGGAGGTTCTTTGAGGATTTTAACGGCGAGGCGGTATGCCTTGATATAGAAACAAACGGTTACCAGCCTGACAGGGGAGGGTACGTAACTGTTGTGGGCCTGTACGACGGCTTTGAATGGAGGGCGCTTACAGCAGGAGAAGACCTCACAACCGAAAACCTTAACAGGGAGCTCTCAGGATATAAGTACCTTATAACATTCTATGGCGCTTCTTTTGATGTCCCGTTTTTAATGAAGACGTTCAAGGGCGTCAGGTTCGATATGCCTCATTTTGATCTCTGTTATGCAGCAAAGAAGCTCGGCATGAACGGCGGGCTCAAGAAACTCGAGGCATCACTCGATATTGAACGTGATGAGGATGTAAAAGGCATGGACGGTTATGCTGCCGTCAAGCTATGGGAGCTGGCAAGAAGGGGAAATGATGATGCAATGCGGCTCTTGATGCTTTACAACAGGGAGGATACGGTTAATCTTATGAAGATAGCCGGCATACTATACCAGAGGCTTAAACAATCAACCGGTATAGAGGAGTACCTGTCCTGTGGAGTTGGTTAAGGGGTTCCTCGCATATCTTTCAGTAGAAAAGGGCCTCTCAAGGAACACAACCGAATCTTATGGCCGGGACCTGATTTTCTTTGACGTATTCCTGAGATCAAAGGGCAAGGAGCTCAATAATTTTGAACGGTCTGATATAACTGACTACCTCGACTCTCTCCGGGAAAAGGACCGTTCAATAACGTCAATCTGCAGGTTTATATCGTCTCTTAAGGGATTTTCCAAATACCTTTTAATAGAGGAGATTGTTGAGTCTGATCCTACAGAGAACCTGCAGTCACCTAAAAAGTGGGAGAGGCTGCCAAAGGCATTGAGCATAGAAGAGACGATGGAGGTGCTGAGCATATCTAATACCCCTGAAGGCAAAGTCAGGAAGGGTGGGCATCAAGCCCTTGATTTCAGGAACTCTGCGATGGTGGAGCTCCTTTACTCATCCGGTCTGCGTGTCAGCGAGCTGATAAACCTCAAAATGGAGGATATCAATTTTGAGGCAGGGTTCATCAGGGTCCTCGGAAAAGGGTCAAAGGAGAGGATAGTGCCTGTGAACCAAAGGGCTATAGAGAGGATTAAGACATACATCAGAGAATTCAGGAAGCTGCTTGTCAAGAGACGTCATTCAGACTATTTGTTTGTAACCGGCAGGGGCATGCCTATGACGAGGCAGAGGTTCTGGCAGACTATCAGGGGATATGGCAAGAAAATCGGGCTCAATATATCCCCCCACACACTAAGGCATAGCTTTGCAACGCATCTGCTTGAGGGCGGAGCAGACCTGAGGTCATTACAGAAGATGCTCGGCCACTCTGATATATCTACTACACAGATATACACGAAAGTGACGATGGATAGGATAAAGAAGGTTTACCTTGAGCACCATCCGAGGGCATGAAGGCGGACAGTGAATTGTGGGCCGGCAAGAGAGAACAATTATTTAGGAGTTGAATACAACAGGGGTTAAGGATGGCAAAAAAACTTACTGTCGATGACCTGTATAAATGCTGCGATGAAAGTGTATTGCAGTTCGGGACTACTGATGACCTGCCTCCCCTTGAAGGGACGATCGGTCAGTTAAGGGCGCTCAAGGCCATAGACTTCGGCCTGAGCTTCGACAGCTCAGGGTTTAACATATTTCTCCTCGGAGAAAACGGAACAGGCAGGCTCTCGACTATCAAGGCAATTCTCAAGGAGCAGGCGCTGACCAAACCTGTGCCGATGGACTGGTGCTATGTTCACAATTTCAGGGAGCCTGATGCTGCAATGGCGGTCTCTCTCAGCCCCGGTAAGGCGGTTATTTTCCAGAAGGACATGGAAGAGTTAATCACGACGTTGCGCGCCGAGATACCGAAGGTCTTTGAAGCAAAGGAGTACGAAAAACAGAAGAGCAAGTTAGTCGAGGAGTTCCAGAAAAAGCAGAGAGACCTCTTCGGAAGCCTCGAAGATGAGGCGCAGTCAAAAGGCTTCTCGATCAGAAAGACAGTGAGCGGCCTGATAATAGTGCCGGTGAAAAAGACGGGTGAACCGCTCTCAGAAGAGGAGTTTGAAGCGCTCGATGAGAATACGAGGAAAAAGATAGAGGAGATCGGCAAGCTGCTGCAGGAGAGGCTTGACGATATGGCGAGGACCGTGAGAGGGGGAGAAAAGCTCCTTAAGGACATGCTGTCTAAGCTCGAAAGGGAGGCAGCGCTTTCTGCTGTCGGCCACCTGCTTGAAGATATAAAGGGAAAATATTCTGATAATGAAAAGATACTGACCTATCTCGGGAATGTAAAGGAAGACATACTTGAGCATCTCGATGACTTTAAGACACAGGAGGAGCAAGCGCCTCAACTGCCCTTCCTGAAGATGCCGAAGGCAGAGCCTGTCTTTACGAGATACTTTGTTAATGTCTTCGTGAATAATGCTGAATGCAAAGGTGCGCCGTGTGTGTTCGAGAGCAACCCGACATATTACAACATCTTCGGGAGGGTTGAGCATAAGTTCCAGTACGGTGTTGCAATGACCGACTTCTCTATGATAAAGGCAGGTTCCCTGCACAGGGCAAACGGAGGCTACATTGTAATAGATGCGCTTGACCTGTTAAGGAACATCTTTGCCTATGATGCCCTGAAGCGGGCTATCAGGAACAGGGAGATCAAGGTTGAGGACGTATGGGAACAGTACAGGCTTATATCTACCACGACCCTGAAGCCTGAGGCTATACCTCTTGACGTCAAGGTGGTGCTTATCGGCAGCCAATATCTCTATTATCTGCTTTACAACCTCGATGAGGAGTACCGGGAGCTCTTTAAGGTCAAGGCTGATTTTGACAGCAGGATGGAACGGTCTGCCGGGAATGTCCGGAAATACTCCCTCTTTATCGCCTCTCTCTGTAAGGGCGAAGGCCTGCTCCCGTTTGACAGGTCAGGTGTTACAAGGGTTGTTGAGTATGGATCGAGGCTCTCAGAGCATCAGGACAAGCTCTCGTCAAGGTTCAGCGATGTGGCTGATCTGGTGAGGGAATCGGTTTACTGGACCAAGACATCCGGCAGTGTAATAGTGAAGGCAGAACATGTCGAGAAGGCTCTGGACGAGAGGATATACAGGTCCAACAGGATAGAAGAGAGGCTCCTTGAGCTGATGGCTGAAGGCGTCTTGATTGTCGAGACCTCCGGCATGAAGACCGGCCAGATAAACGGTCTTGCCGTGCTTGACCTCGGCGATTACAGTTTCGGAAAACCCTCAAGGATAACCGCAAGCACATATACAGGCAAGGCAGGCGTCCTGAACCTTGAGCGTGAAACAAAGATGAGCGGGAAGATACACGAGAAGGCGATACTGATACTCACAAATTATCTCGGCAGGAAATACGCTTTTAAAAAACCTATAAGCCTGTCTGCCTCAATAACCTTTGAACAGCTTTACGATATGGTCGAGGGTGACAGTGCAACATGTGCTGAATTCTATGCGCTAATAAGCAGCATCTCAGGCGTCCCACTCAGGCAGGACCTTGCTGTTACCGGCTCGATGGACCAGAACGGAAATGTCCAGCCGATAGGCGGCCTGAACGAGAAGATAGAGGGTTTTTTTGAGTTGTGCAGGCTGCGCGGGCTCGACGGAAGCCATGGCGTGATAATACCCTCAAGGAACATAAAGAACCTTATGCTCAAAAAGGATGTTCTGGATGCGGTCAGGGGAAATAAATTTTCGATATATCCGATAGACCTGGTCGAGGAAGGGCTCGAGATACTGACCGGCCTGCCGGCCGGTCAGTTGAAGGAAGACGGGACCTATCCAGAAGGGACAATAAATCATCTTGTCATGAAACGCCTCACAGAGATCTCCGAATCTCTCAAAGATGAAAAAGAGGAAAAGGAAGAGGGCAAGCCCGGGAAGAGAGACAACAACGGTTGATGAAAAAGATCAACTGGAGGCTACAAGCCCTTGCAGTGCTCGCTGTTTCATATCCGCTTTCTTTGCTTCCGTGCAGGTTTGGTGAGATATTGGGCCTCCTTCTTTTCCATGTATGGAAGAGCAGGAGACTGATAGCTATCGACAACCTGAAGAAAAGCGACCTTGTCCTGAGCAACGGCATAACCCCCGAGTCAATCGTCAGGGAAAGCTTCAGGAACATCGGCCGTTCTTTTATCGAGATAATCAAGGTCTATTACGGCAGGGGAGATGCGATAATGAACAAAACTGAAATAAATAACGTCGGGAATTATTTGGCTGCAAAGGCAAAGGGCAGGGGCGTTATTGTCATAACAGGCCACTGCAGCAACTGGGAGCTGCTGCCGCTGGTATCATCTTCAAGGTCAGAAAGCGTCTCTGGTGTTGCACGGCCCCTGAACAACCCGTACATCAACAGTATCCTTGAAAGGGCAAGGTCGCGCTACGGCAGCAAAATCATCTATAAGAGGGGGGCATTGAAGAGCGTAATGGCAACGCTCAGAGGCGGAGGCATTGTCGGCATACTGATGGACCAGTCAGTATTGCCGAATGAAGGTTTCATTATTGACTTTCTCGGCAGAAAGGCCTGGACCACAAAGATGCCGGCTATTGTGGCAAGAAAAACAGGCGCGGCTGTATTGCCTGTCTTTATAAGAAAGGTCAAAGGCGGATATGAGATTGATGTCCATCCTGAGGTCGAGCTCTCGAAAAATCCAATCACTGAAGAGGCCGTTCTTGAGGATACAAAGAGATTTTCAGGATATATTGAGGATAATATAAGACAAAATCCCTCTGAATGGCTGTGGCTCCACAGGAGATGGAAGAGGGCTTGACCATGAAGACAGGTTTGAGATTTGAGTTATCAGGCAATAGACAATTTGAGATAATCTTTTAAGGGTTCTTTCCAGCCAACAGGCTCCTGGCCTGTGACCATATAAAATATGCCGGTGTCGAGCACAGAGTATGCCGGTCTTTTTGCCGGTCTCGGAAACTCTTCGGTAGTTATCGGGACAAGCTCGGTATCAGAGCCTGTGTAGTCAGCGACTGCCCTTGCAAAGTCATACCAGCTTATGCCACCGTCAGTCTCATCAGTATAGTGGTAGATACCGTAAGCGCCTGTCTCGATAAGGCTCTTTATTGCATGAGAGAGCATGACAGTTGAGGTAGGCGAGCCAGTCTGGTCGTGCACTACCCTTACCACAGACTGCTCCTTTAATGTCCTGCGGATGGTTGATACAAAATTCTTCCCTCCCTTTCCATACAGCCAACTCGTCCTGATTATATAGAACCTGTTTGTTATCCACTGGATGTATTTCTCTCCAGCGAGCTTTGATTCTCCGTATCTGTTTATTGGGTTTGTATTGTCAAACGGTGTATAAGGAGTCCTTTTCCCGCCGTCAAAGACATAATCCGTGCTGATGTGGCAGATTGGGATTCCCATTTCTTCGCATGCCAGGGCAAGGTTCTGTACGCCGGTACCGTTTACTGAAAAGGCCTTGTATGTCTCATTTTCTGCGCCATCAACATTCGTGTAGGCAGCGCAGTTAATGACCAAATCAGGATTTGTCTCAAGAACGGCTTTATGTGCACTGTCTATCTTGGTTATATCCAGCTTGTATTTTGGAAAGGGAATGGCCTCATGGTTTTCTTTGAGGATAGGGATTAGGTCTTGGCCAAGCATCCCATTTGAGCCTGTAACGAGGATTTTCAATGCTGTCTGCTCCAGAAGCCCTTGCTCTCGGAGGACAACCTTTTCTTCAGGGGCCTCCACCACCACTCATTCTCTCTGTACCATTTGACGGTCTTTTTAAGCAGGGTCTCTATGTCTGAAGACGGCTTCCATCCGAGTTCGCGTTCGATCTTTGTATTGTCAAGTGCATAGCGGTAATCATGCCCGGGCCTGTCTTTGACAAAAGTAATCAGGTTTTCGTCCCTGTCCATGAGACTAAGGATATTCCTTGTGATGTCAATGTTGCGCATCTCTGCATTGCCGCCGACATTGTAGGCCTCGCCGTCTTTACCGTAATGCAGGATTATATCAATTGCCCTGCAGTTGTCCTCAACAAAAAGCCAGTCCCTTATATTTTCCCCCTCGCCGTAAACAGGTATAGGGATATTGTCAATGATGTTGGTTATCATAAGCGGTATGAACTTCTCAGGGAACTGATAAAGGCCGTAGTTGTTCGACGGCCTCACAATTATTGCTGGGAATCCGTAGGTCTCATAGTAGGCCCTTACGAGCATATCGCCTGAGGCCTTTGAAACAGAATAAGGGGAATTGGGCCTGAGCGGCGTCTCTTCAGTGAACTTGCCGTCATCATCAAGCGTTCCGTATACCTCATCAGTTGAGATATGTATAAACTTCTTTACAGAGGCTGTTTTTGCAGCCTCAAGCATAGTATAAGTGCCGATGACATTTGTTGTAAGGAACGGCAGGGCGTCCTTAATGGAGCGGTCAACATGGCTCTCTGCAGCGAAGTGGACAACAGCGTCAACATCCTGCATGAGTCTCTTTATGGTTTCGATCTCCTCTATCCTGCCCTCAACGAACCTGTATCTCCGGTCGTCCTTTATATCCCTTAAGTTCTCCGGGTTGCCGGCATAGGTGAGCGCGTCGAGGTTAATGATTTCATAATCAGGATATTTGTTAAGTATATGCCTGATGAAATTGGACCCGATGAAACCGCAGCCGCCTGTGATAAGTAGCTTCATTTTTCTATCTTAAAGGGTGTTTCCGGGTCGTTTTCGTACCTCACTTCATCCACCTTTTCCTTTTTGTGCCGGCCTGCAAAGAGCCTGTCAGGGAAGTTCAGCACCATCCCGTCGGCAGTACCCGAGTTCTTGTATGCATGGACTACCCGCGGCGGGACGATGACTATCTGCCCATCATAATTTTCGAGGACCATCCTGTTCTTGTATGTAGGAGAATCCTCCCTGTTATCCCAGAGATAAAGGGTAAAGTCACCGAGAAAGCAGAAATAGTCTGTCTGGTCGATATGCTCATGAGGCCCCCTTGTTATGCCTGCATGTGTGACAGAGATATAACCCATGGCAGGTCTGTAGTCCCCGGGGTCGTCTTCCCTGAACATCTCTGCAAGCCATCCGCGGTTGTCATTGTGCTTAATGGATTCCCTTATTATGACGCCTTCTATATTGCCGTTACTGAACATCTACACCTCGATTGATGAATCATCCCCAACCATGAGGCGGAGCGCCTTATGATGGGTGTTCCTCTTGACGACCTTTGTGCCTTTGCCTATGAGGCTGTCTTCGAGCCTGTCAATGCCGCATAAGGTCGAATTGTTGAGTATAACTGAATGCTCGAGGACAGAATCAGAGATTTTTACATTATTGCCTATGCTTGTGAAAGGGCCAATAAATGAATTGATGACCTCTGTGTCCCTGCCGATAATTACAGGGCCTCTTATTATGCTCTCTTTTATTATTGCCCCAGATCCGATGGTCACCCTGCCTGTTATCTGGCTTTGGCTGTCAACATCCCCATCTATCTGCCTCTTTACGTATTCATCAAGGACAACGTCATTTGCCTGAAGGAGGTCATCTTTCTTGCCTGTATCGAGCCACCAACCGTCGAGTATCTCGCTCATCACAGCAGAGCCCATGTTAATCAATTCCTGAATAGCATCGGTGATTTCGAGCTCGTTGCGGAAAGACGGCTTTATGCGTGCTATAGCCTTATGTATTTCCTTCGAAAAGAGATAGACGCCCACGAGTGCGAGGTTTGACGGCGGCCTCTTTGGTTTTTCGATCAGTTTCAGGATATTGCCTTTAGAGTCAAGTTTTGCAACACCGAACTGTTTGGGGTTGTTCACTTCCTTGAGGAAGATAAGCGCAGCAGGCGACTCGTTCTTGAACTTTTTTATTGCATCCTTGACACCATGGCTGAGGAGGTTGTCGCCGAGATACATTATAAAATCATCGTCTTTAAGGAAATCACGGGCAGTGGTCACTGCATGTGCAAGCCCGAGTGGCGCTGACTGGAGGATGAAGGTCACCTTTATCCCCCAACTCCTGCCGTTGTCTATATACTTTTTTACCTCTTCCCCGGTTTCTGGCGATATTATGACACCGACGTCCTTTATGCCGGCGTCTTTTATGTGGTCAATAACGTATCCCAAAATGGGCTTGTTCGCAACAGGCACAAGCTGTTTGGCAGTAGTGTATGTAAGAGGCCTCAGCCTCGTCCCCATGCCCCCGCTAAGTATTAATGCCTTCATATGTATCCTCTCGTTAAATTGGGTTATTATAGCAAAAAAGAAGGAACCTTTAAATAGCGGCTCAGATCAAAGTGGTGGTTACTATACACGGCGACATAAGTCCAAGACAGTTTGTCATTCCGGCTTGTCCGGAATCTCTCTTCAAAAGAAAGATTCCCGACGCGCTTCGCTTGCGGGAATGACATCCGATTTATGTCGTTATGTATAATTATATGCCTTACAGGATGTTGACATTTGCGGCTCCCTTCCGGACTATCCTTAATTTATCATCTGAGACATCAACTATTGTGGAAGGGAGGCCTCCGGAGGTTTTGCCTCCGTCTATGAGCAGGTCTATGCCGTCTCTGAAATATTTTATGACCGAATCAGCATTGTCCGCAGGCGGCATGCCTGAGATGTTGGCGCTCGTTGCAGTGAAGGGGAAGCCTGCCCTTTGTGCAAGATGCAAGGCAAAGGAATCTCCGGGGACCCTGACTGCTACCTTGCCGGTGCCTGCCGTAAGGTATTCCGAAAGCTCTTTTTTTGCCGGTATTAAAAGTGTTAAGGGACCGGGCCAGAAACGCTCCATTAGCGCTTTTGCCTGCGCCGGCATATGTCTGAGCCAGTCGTCTAAAGCGATTTGCTGAAGCATATCAATCCCGCCTATTATTAGTGGCATTGCTTTTTCTCCCGGCCTTTTTTTAAGGGCATAGAGCCTCTTAAGTGAATTGTGTTTGTCGAACTTGACGCCAAGTCCGTAGAATGTCTCGGTCGGATAGGCTATGACCCCTCCGTCCTCAAGGGCAGATACGGATTTATGAATTGCTTTATCAATATCGCTGTTTTTGAGTATTATATGTATCATGTTTTTGTAGTGAGCAGCCTCTGATTATGATATTAATCATAACAGATGGCTGTATTTGAAAAGTATGATAATATTTTTTTAAAGGAGGCGTATGGCTGAGGAGCATAATGAATATGATATCTCTGACGAAGATCTGAGGGCTGCGCTCAGGGAGATCAGGACATACGTTGATGTAACAGAAGAGGACCTTAGAAAAATTTATGCCATTGCATTGAGGCATGCGAAACAACGCATGAGCTCAGGCACACCTGTGAGGGATGTTATGTCAAAAAATGTAGTCAGTGTCAAGGGAGACTCTGATATTTATGAGGTATCAAGGCTTCTTTCTGAGAACAGGGTAAGCGGCCTGCCGGTGGTTGATGAGGAGAACCGTGTCATCGGTGTTCTGTCAGAGGCGGACCTGCTCCATATGGCAGGCATCGAAAAAGGCCATTCCTTCAGGGATATTTTTAAACACCTCCTTGGTGAACCCTTTCCGAAACACAGGGCAGGGAGTAGGGTAAGGGACATTATGACTTCACCTGCAATAACCACTACTCCAGGGGCTGATATACGTGAGGTTGCTGTAATGCTCGACGAGAAGAGGATAAAGAGGCTTCCGGTCGTTGATGAAAACAATAAACTCATAGGCATTATATCAAGGGGCGATATAATAAGGGTCCTGGCAAAATGATTAAAGAGTATTTGTCGAAGATGAAGGGCGGAGCAAAGAGCCCGCCCAGTGTCGGGCTGACGGAAGTCTTATGGTCATGGGCCGGCTCTCTGGCAGGCATTGCCTTGTGTGCATTCCTGTCAGCTCAGTACTTTGAGCCGGGAGATCTCACCCTCTTAATCGGTTCGTTCGGGGCGTCTGCAGTCCTGGTATATGGCGCTATCAAGAGCCCTCTTGCGCAGCCGAGAAACCTGATAGGGGGTCATATAATATCAGGGCTTGTGGGCGTTGCATGTTACAAGCTCTTTGGAGGGACTGTGTGGGTTGCTGCTTCCTTAGGCGTGTCTCTTGCGATTGCAGCGATGCTCGTAACCAAGACCCTCCACCCTCCGGGAGGCGCAACCGCCCTTATTGCGGTTATAGGAGGCAAGAAGATCCATGACCTGGGGTTTCTCTATGCCTTTGTGCCTGCAGGGCTCGGTGCGTTGATCCTTCTTATCGTGGCGCTTCTGGTGAATAACCTTGCAAGAAACAGGAGATACCCTGAATACTGGCTTTAACTCCTGATATTTTTCTTTGCACGCTCAAAGAGCCGGCCTATTTTATCTGTCTCTGAAGCGATTTTCCCCAGTGTTTCTGCAATATCAGGCTCCCCTGTATTTTTCATCTTTTCTGCCCACTGCAGATATGTCTCTGCATGTTCAAGATTATGCTCCATCCAGTGGTCAAGGAGGATGTTGAGTTTCGCCATGTCATCTGTAGCCTTTGCAGGTCTCTCCTGAGCTTCCTCCCAGTCATCAGCGAGCTCTGGGATATGCTCGTGTTCATGGATGCAGGAGTGGCTATGTTCATGCGCATACCACGAATGCCTGTGAGTATGCTTATGGATGAGGTTTGCACGAAGGAGGGCCTCGGTATTTTTCAGCACCTCGTGCGGCCTGCCCTCAAGCATAACCCTGTGGTCTTCACCGATTACTATAGTCCTGTCGGAGATGTCCTCAATAATTCCGAGGTCATGCGTAGCTGTTATTATAGTTTTGCCGGCCTTTTTGAGCTCTATAATAAGGTCAATGAGTTCCACCTGACTCCTCGGGTCAAGGCCTGTTGTCGGCTCATCAAGCAGGATTACGTCAGGGTTAATGCTGAGGCATGTGCCGAAGGCAACTTTTTTCATCTCACCTCCGCTCAGGTTCCATGGCCCTCTGTCCCTGAGATGCTCAATTCCCATCAGCCTGAGCATGTCTGATGCGCGTGCGTCTGTTTCGGTCCTGCTTAACCCTATCTGTAACGGGCCGAAACATAGTTCGTCCCATACAGTCAATGAGAAGAGCTGAACATGGGGGTCCTGAAAAAAAAGTGACATCCTTTGCCTGAATCCGTCAACCCCTTGTTTTAGGAAATGTCCGAATGCCTTAACATCGCCCGAGTCCGGCCTGATAAGACCATTGAGTATATAAAGAAGGGTGGATTTGCCGCAGCCGTTAGCCCCGATAACAGTAACACCCTCGCCTTCGCTGACGCTCAGGGATACATTATCAAGGGCCTTTTTCCCGTCCCTGTATGTGTATGAGACCCTTTCTACCTGAAAGACTTCCAAATCATCACCCCGGCAAACAGCGTTGTTGCTAATAACCATAAAATATCCAGCCCTGAAAAATCCTGAACTTTGAACTTTGAACTTTGAACTTTGAACTCCCCTTGTACATATCCCCTCGACTCCATTGCCATAGCCAATTCATTGGTGAGTGTCATGCTCACGAAGAACAAGTGGCTGATCCTCGATGCTGACCAGCGCCTGCCTGCTGAGGCCTCTATTGAATTTATTCGGCGGGATTTTAGGGCCATTACAAACTGCTCAACCCTCCTCAAAAGCAGGAAGATATACCGGTAGCTGATCGAGGCTATATTGCCCAGTGTGCCGGGGATAAGCGATGAGACCGCCTTTATGAGCTTGTTTGGCGTTGTAGTCATTGTCATGAGGAAGGCAACGGATACTGAGGCTATGACCCTGAGGGTTAAAGTAAAAGCACTTTCTATTCCCTGAACTGTTATAGTTATTCTTTCCGGGATGGTTACCGGCCCGATATTAAATGGTTTATTAAGGGTAAACAGGACAAAAAACGGTTTACCGTCAACTATTATATTGAGCGTTGCCGGTAGAGCGATAAATAAGGTCAAAACTGCTGCAGGCAGCACCTTCATGATAAGCGACTGGAGAGGGACTCTTGAGGCAAAGGCAATCAGAAATGTGAAGGGCAGAAACAAGACAATCCCATCAATGGATTTCTGAAAACTGATGGCTATAATGATAACAGAAAGCGAGATCAGCTTGAGCCCCGCTTCAATTGACTGAAGCAAGCCCTTCTTTGTAGAAACTGATTCGTTGAACATTGTATCTTTCAGGAATGCGGTTGCGTAAATAAGGGTCCTGTCAATAAAACGTTCATTTCTTTTAGATGACTTCAAAAGAGCGAATATTCCCTTACGTCTCTTTTGCGGCTCATGGGTGGTTTGGTTTGTGAGCCAGAATGGTATTTCCATGGAAGCCTTATGCTTTTGGCTTGGCAAGGATCTCAAGCACCTTCAGGTCAGGGAAGCTCTTTGAGGCGGCAGTATTGACTCTGCCGGGTTTTTCAAAATAAATTATCTCGTTTTCCATACTGTAATAGTATCAAAAGGGCATTGAATCTTCAAGCGCTTTAAGTAACTATATCCGTTGTCTTTATGTGGAGTTCCCTTAGCTGTTTCTGCTCAACTGCCGAGGGTGCGCCGCTCATGAGGCAAGACGCCTTCTGGGTCTTTGGGAAGGCAATTACATCCCTTATTGATGCTGCGCCGACCATCAGCATCACGATCCTGTCAAGACCAAGCGCAATGCCGCCGTGCGGAGGTGCGCCGTATTCGAGCGCATCAAGCAAAAAGCCGAATTTTTCCCTTGCAGCTTCGTCTGATATCCCCAGCAGCTCAAACATCCTGTTCTGGATATCCTGCCTGTGGATACGGATGCTGCCGCCGCCGATTTCGTTCCCATTAAGGACAATGTCGTAGGCCTTGGCACGGATAGAAGTGAGAAGTGAGAAGTGAGAAGTGAGAAGTTCGGGAGAAGAAATGTCCATGGTAAACAGTTTTTCTATGTCCTCATCCATTGGCGATGTGAAGGGGTGGTGCATTGCCTGAAACCGTCCTTCCTCTTCATCCCACTCGAGCAGGGGGAAGTCGAGTATCCAGACAAAATTATATCCATGTTGAATTAAATTCAACCTTTTGCCGAGTTCAAGCCTCATGCGGCTCAGGACATCGTGAACAACCTTCTCCCTGTCGGCCACAAAGAGCATCAAATCACCTTCTTCAGCGCCAAGCCTCTCAGCCATCTGTCGGAGTGCCTCTTCAGAAAAGAACTTTGCGATGGGTGATTCAAAGCCGTCTTTAACCTTAATCCAGGCGAGGCCCTTTGCGCCAAAGGATATCGCATCCTGCGTAAGGTCGTCTATCTCTTTTCTTGAAAGCCCTGCCATGCCCTTTCCATTAATAGCCTTTACCCTTCCGCCTGATTTGAGGGCATCAAGAAATACCTTAAACTGGCCCTTTTCTGCGAGGTCTGCCATCTCCTTAAGCTCAATGCCGAACCTCGTGTCCGGCTTGTCATTCCCGAACCTTTCCATGGATTCTTTGAAACTGAGCCTCGGAAATGGTGTTTGTATGTCTATGCTGAGGACACTCTTGAAAAGCAGCCTCATCATCTCCTCGATCAGCCTTATGACATCCTCCCTGTCAATAAACGACATCTCTATGTCAACCTGTGTGAATTCCGGCTGCCTGTCAGCCCTGAGGTCTTCGTCACGGAAGCACTTGACTATCTGGAAGTATCTTTCGAGTCCGGATATCATGAGTATCTGTTTGAATAATTGCGGTGACTGCGGGAGGGCATAGAAATGTCCTGGATTAAGCCTGCTTGGCACAAGATAATCCCTTGCGCCTTCAGGAGTTGATTTGGTCAGTATCGGGGTCTCTATCTCAAGGAAGCCCCTGCTGTCAAGGTAGTCCCTTATTGCCTTTGCGGACTTGTGTCTGACGATTATATTCTGCTGGAGCTCAGGCCTCCGGAGATCAAGATAACGGTGCTTGAGCCTCAGCGATTCAGATGCCTCTGCTGCCTCTTCCATCGTAAACGGGAGGGGTGATGCCTCATTTAACACAGTCAGCCGGTCTGCATAAAGCTCTATTTTTCCTGTCAACAGGTTGGGGTTTTCAGTGCCTTCCGGCCTATGCTTTACCTCTCCTGATACAGAGATTACAAATTCAGCCCTCAGGTCATGGGCAGGCCTGTGCGCATCTGTTGAGACCTCAGGACTGAATACGACTTGTGTTATACCGCTCCTGTCCCTCAGGTCAATGAATATAAGCCCACCGTGGTCCCTCCTCCTGAAGACCCATCCTGCAAGGCTCAGGTTTGAGCCTATGTCAGCTTCCCTTAATTCTCCGCAGTATCTGTCCCGAAACATCAAGCCTCCAATTATAGCTATTTGCTGACAGCGTTCAGCTTAAACTCGTTTTTCATATGCTCAAGCTCCTCAGTTGTCAAGTGCCTTATCTCGCCCGGCTTCAGATTTCCAAGCTTGATCCCATTGATGCTTATTCTCTTTAACTTCAGCACGGGATGGCCTACCTTCTCAAGCGTCCTTCTTATTTGCCTCTTTTTCCCCTCGTATATCGTGATTTCTATCCACGAATTGTTCTCTGAATTGCGCCCTTTTCTGACCCTTGCCGGCATTGTCACGCTATCATCAAGCTTGACTCCGCGCCTTAGCTTCTCAATCTTTTCGTCCTCAATAATTCCTTTAACCTTGACGAGATAGGTCTTGGGTATCTTCTTTGACGGATGCAGGACCGCATTTGTAAAGTCCCCGTCATTTGTAAGCAACAGAAGCCCCTCGGAATCAAAATCCAGCCTCCCGACAGGGAATACCCTGAATTTTATACCTTTCAAGTAATCTTTTACAGCAGGCCTGCCTTCAGGGTCAGAGAGCGTTGTCACTACTCCCCTCGGCTTGTTAAACATGAGATAAACCTTCCTGAAGTTCCTTGCAGTGCCTGTAACGAGTTTGCCGTTAACCTTTATATGGTCCCTTGAGGGGTCAGCCTTCATGCCGATGGTTGCAAGCTTCCCGTTGACAGTAACCCTGCCCTCAAGGATAAGCTCCTCGGCCTTCCTGCGTGAGGCAAGGCCGAGACCTGCGAGTATCTTATGGAGCCGTTCTTCCATGGACATTAATGATACCATAATTAAGTGCTCAGCGCACTTAATCCGGGATAGCCTGCATTTGTTGTTCTCCGGGTATTTTATTTGTCCTGCTTACCTCTGTAGTCTCGGTTTTGCGCCAAGGCTGTAAATCAGACCATAATAGGGGACGTTGATGAATTAGTTGACTTATCATAGTCTGGTTCGATAACATA
>CAKKPH010000200.1 GCA_919901585.1 Thermodesulfovibrionales bacterium
GGTCCTGAGTCCCTCCAGCGGGTTGATTCAAACTTCATAACGCTGTCAAAAGGCAGGATATCTAATCTCAGGGCAGCCTCGGGCCCGGGTTTTGTGCAATAAATCTCGTTCACATCAACAACAAGGGTATTCCCGTCAAGCCTTGCAGAACCCTTGAACTGATATGCAGCACGGATGCAGCCGAGCCCGCCGGGGCCTATGGCTACCTGAGGGTTTTCAGAAATATTCTGCTTGATCTGCTCAGCCTGCGCATTCGACAACTGAAACTTCACAATGCTGTCGCCTTCTATCTTAGCTGAGTCCACGACTATCGTTGTCGGGAATCCTTTTTTTGTAGCTGTCCCGATATGGGCGCCGAGACCTTCAAGCCAGTTCTTCATCCTTGGTGTTAACTTAGCCATTTTACCACCCCTTATAGTATTTTTTTGCCGGCCTCATCCGGTTTATAATTGTAAATCTCATCCACCTTCATAAAGATCACGCCCCTTTGTACAAGCCTCGGCGGCCTTATATCAGGAGGGACTTCTGAAGGGGGTTCCTTTTCAGCCCAGTCACCCCACTCTTTCAGCACTTTTTTTGCATTTGCGCCATGGAACTCAAAATCGTCAGGAAGACCTTCCTGCAGTATTGTGGTAGGGCCCCTGAAGGCCCAGGTCCTGCCCTTAACAGGGTGAGCGATAGTAATAACGCCGATAGGATTCTCCATGAGGTTCACCTTTGTTTTTTGAGCAAACATGTCGGCAATCAGGATATACTCGTCATTCCAGACTGCAATAAAGCGCTCGCCGACAGTATTAGGCTTTCCGTCAGCGCTGCATGTCGTCAAATGGACCACAGCTCCGCCTGAACCCACAATATGGAGGGCATCCTTCATTTCATCAGTAAGCTTCACGTCAACACCTCCTTATCTCTTATATTATCTATTAACAGCAGCAAACCCGGTCACAGTATCTTTTTTCCGGAGTCATCCGGATTAAAGCTGTAACATTCGGCGACTTTCAAAACAATAACCCCTCTCTGGGCTATTACAGAAGGCCTGATATCTTCCGGAAGGCCTGAGAAAGATTCCTTCTCCGACCAGTCGCCCCATTTCTTAAGGATATCTCCGGCCTTGACGCCCTGAAAATCGTAGTTGTCCGGAAGTCCCCATTCGATATGGCCGCAAGGTCCCCGAAAGGCCCACTTCTTTCCCTCTGCAGGGTGTGCAACGGTCAGGACTCCGACCCTGTTCTCATTGAGATTGATCTTTGTCTTAACGGCAAAGAGGTCAGGCATCAGGATATACTCATCCTGATAAACGTCGGTGAAAAGAAGGGGGAGAATATTGCACTTGCCGTTAATGCTGCTTGTTGTGAGATACACTTCAACATCGTCAGGGTTTTTGACCTTAAGCGCTTCGACTATCTCTTTTGTCAATTTCATCACTCACACCTCCTTTCTTTCTAAGTTTAGATTGAAACAACAAATCAATATATGTTATGTCCTGTAATGACAAGTCAATTCGCAAAAAAATATTCATTCACTTAAGGAATAGTTAAAGATCTTAGTCTTGAAACGGTAAAGGTCTCCCCGGTAAACAGAGGCGATCCATCCGCAAGGTGTATCGTCCTTCTTGTATGCGACAAGATCGACATAGAAAGCGACCGTGCCTGACGGAACCTCCAAATGCTTTGACTCGTCAGGCCTGATAGTTGTGGCCTCAATGCTTACATATGCGTAATCATTGCAGATATGGCACTTCCCTGCAAGTACATCAAAGACCGACTGGTCCTTAATATCTGTTAGATCCCCAGGGCTGCAGGAGTTCAGGATTTTACAGTCCTTGCAGATAATGAATTTCCTCTCGAGTACATAGGGCTTATTTTCTGCAAGGAAAAGCCTCTTTATACGGAAGACCTCTTCATTGAGGGGGATCATGAGCTTCTCTGAAACAAGCTGGTTTGCCTTCACGACCTTGATATCCAGCAACCTCACATCGGGTTTAAGGCCGCGCCCAGCCATATCCTCATAAAAGTCCGGTATCTTAATCATTATCTGGTCAAGCTTAGGTTCTGCGACAAAGGTCCCCTTTCCCTTGATCGTGTATAAAAGGCCGTCGCGTGTCAGTCTCCTGAGCGACTCTCTTACTGTGGTCCTGCTTATACCGAATTTCCTGCATAGCTCTGTCTCGGACGGCAGCATCTCATTGGGGTGCATTTGCCGGTTTTTTATCTGGTTGTAGATGATATCAATAAGCTGGTTATAGGCAGGGATAGGGGAACGCTTGTTGATTATTGTATCGATATCTGCGGCTTCTGTAATTCTGTCTTCCATAGTTTTTTTATAAAATTCTAACTTGTTATGACATGATATTACTAAACGTATGACCTGTTGTCAAGAGAAAAAATCAACATGAGAAATGGCTGTTAATAGACAAATTTCCCCGGGTCTTTATACTGGTGGCACTTGA
>CAKKPH010000201.1 GCA_919901585.1 Thermodesulfovibrionales bacterium
CCTTTAATGTTGAGGAAGGAACGATATTCGGCTTCCTCGGGCCTAACGGCGCAGGCAAGACCACAACGATAAGCATCCTCTGTACGCTGCTTTCCCCTACGTCCGGAAGTGCATCTATTAAGGGCTATGACTGTGTAACTAATCCTACAATGGTCCGCAGGTCAATCGGCATAGTTTTTCAGGACACAACCCTCGACAAAGACCTCACAGCATATGAAAACCTTATGTTTCATGCCTATCTTTATGATGTCAAGCGGTCTGAGATTAAGTCACGAGTCTCTGACGCCCTTCGCTTTGTTGACTTGTATGAGAGGAAGGACGACCTTGTGAAGAAATTCTCGGGAGGCATGAAGAGGAGGCTCGAAGTTGCAAGGTCGCTCACCCACAGGCCATCGGTACTTTTTCTTGATGAGCCTACATTAGGCCTCGACCCACAGACAAGGGCTAACCTCTGGGAATACATAGTTGACCTGCCAAAAAAACACAATGTGACTGTTTTTATGACCACACATTATATGGAAGAGGCTGAGGTATGCGACAGGATTGCTATAATAGACAAGGGCAGGATTATAATTGCCGGGACGCCTGATGAGCTCAAGAAGACGATAGGCGGGGATGTAATTTACATCAGGACTACAGACAACGCAAATGCCCGCATCGAGATCGAGAAGATATTCCATGTCGAAGTATCCGAGCAGGATGGCGAGTTATTCCTTACCACTTTGAAGGGCGATTCATGCATCCCCAAGATTATAAGAGCGATCGGAGAAAAGGTGCTTTCTGTAAGACTTCAAAGGCCGACACTCAATGATGTCTTCCTGAAGATGACCGGGCGTGAGATAAGGACAGGGAGCATGTCATCAGGCGACACAATCAAGGAAGCTGTCCGCTCGTACAGGAGGAAGGTTGAAAGAGGCTAACGTTGTTTATGTTATAGTTTCACGGGAATTCAAGAAGTTCCTGCGGGAGAAGGGCAGGCTTGTATCCACCATCGCAAGACCCCTGATTTGGCTCTTTATGGTCGGAGGCGGGATGTCGAGACTTGTTACGCCGTCCATGGAGCTCCCATATATGCAGTTCATTTTTCCGGGCATACTCGGCATGACGATTCTCTTCAGCTCAATATTTTCTTCGATATCAATAATATGGGACAAGGAATTCGGTTTTATGAAGGAGATACTCGTCGCCCCTGTCTCGAGGTTTTCGATAGTCATGGGCAAGGCACTCAGCGGCACAGTCCTCTCAACAATACAGGCGGTCATTATACTCTGTCTTTTCCCTTTCCTGGAGATAAAGCTCGGGCTTGCTGAAGTATTAGGGACAGTTGGTATATGCATTATTATTTCATTTTGTATATCATCCCTTGGTATAGTGATTGCGACATTTTATGAAAGTCTTGAGAGCTTCAGCGTCATCATGAACTTTATTGTAATGCCTATGTTTTTTCTTTCAGGCGCCATGTATCCGGTAAAGACGCTCCCGAAGGTGCTCATGACAATTACCTGGCTTAACCCTTTTACCTATGGCATTGATGCGCTGAAACATACGCTCCTCGGCAGCGCGGGGATTTATGATTTTCCGGTGCTTGTTGACCTTAGCGTCCTGTTAGTGACTTCAGTGTTTTTTGTTACACTGGGAGCCTTGATATTCGAAAGAAAGAAATAGTCCTGCGTTAAAAAAACTGTCTAAAGCCTTCCGGACCTTATGATCGAGATAATCAGCCAGATACCGAGGAGAAAAGCGAGGCCAAAGCTTAGCATCGCGAGTATGGAGAACCCGAATATCTTGGGACCTACCCCTGTGGCGTGCATTATTGCAGAGCTTATTAGAATCGCGCTGATGATCATGCCGAATGCAATCCTGTTGCTCGAGCGGTCCATGTCTGTTATGAGCTTATCAAGGCCGATGTGGGTCATCTTTATATGAAGGTCATCCCTAAGGATCTTCCTTATGATCATCTTTAACTGTTTGGGGAAAAGGAGGACAAAATCGCTGAATTCCATCACGTTCTTGCTCGCCCTTTTATATATACTTGAAGGACTGTACCTCTTCCTGACAAGATTCGAGACATATGGCTCTGAGGCTGCTATAAAGTCGAACTCGGGGTCAAGCTCCCTTCCTATGCTCTCAAGTATCAGCATCGCCTTATTAATGAGAAGAAGGTCTGAAGGCACCTGCATCCTGTGTTTCATAGCCAGGTGAGTAACAGTGTCGAGATATTGTGCAAAATCGATTTCCTGAAGTTTCAGCCCGTATAAGGGCTCGAGAAAGTCTATGAGGTCTGTCTTGAACTCCCTCCTGAATTTTTCGAGGTCAATATCCTCAGATACAATGCCGAGCTCGACATACTGGTCGATTAGAGAGTCAAAATCCCTGTTCAGCAGTGCAAGGAATGTCTTCGCCATTGTCTCCATCATCTCCGGGGAAACCCTGCCGACAATGCCGAAATCGACAAAGCCGAGCATGCCGTTTTCCATTACGAAGATATTGCCTGGATGGGGGTCTGCGTGAAAAAAACCGTCCTCAAATATCATCTTGAAGTACGCATCAATGCCCTTCTTAGCTATCTCTTTACGGTCGAGTCCGGTCGTTACT
>CAKKPH010000202.1 GCA_919901585.1 Thermodesulfovibrionales bacterium
GATCGAGGAGCCTGCCCGGGCAGGCAACGACAATCTCAACGCCGCGCCGCAGTTTTTCAATCTGCGGGTTCATACTTACC
The DNA here is from genome assembly GCA_919901585.1 of Thermodesulfovibrionales bacterium. Classification (GTDB taxonomy): domain Bacteria; phylum Nitrospirota; class Thermodesulfovibrionia; order Thermodesulfovibrionales; family UBA9159; genus CAKKPH01. The sequence goes on from CAKKPH010000202.1 coordinate 81, forward strand.
CCGCCGTAAACAGTGACGCTCCTGAGGCCGGTCTTCAGGCCGAGACCCGAGATAGCTTCGTGGATCTGTTCCGCAAGTTCTCGTGTCGGAGCGATGACAAGGGCCCGGACATGCCTGCGGCCTCCCTGCATCAAGCGGTGCAGGATCGGCAGCGCAAAGGCGGCAGTCTTGCCGGTGCCTGTCTGCGCAATGCCCATGACATCAAGGCCTCGCATTACTGATGGGATAGCCTGCACCTGTATAGGTGTAGGTCTGCTATAGCCTGCGGCCATGACCCCGGCCGCAACAAGGGGGTGTAACTCAAAATTCTGAAATTCCATAAAACTCCTTTTTTCTGTTAGGGGAAAACGAGGTGCAGTGCGGGGTTACAAAGACGCAGGTTTTATCCGTGTACAGACGTTTAATGATTAACAATAGCAGATCTGTACCAATCCTGTCAAGCAAACAGGCAATTTACTACACTACAACGCTATCTTCAAACCATGTAATCTGTAAACATCTCACTCAAGTTCCGTATAACCCTTCACGAAGTTTAGCCCGTAGAAGATTGCTCGCCTAATAAGGAAACACGGATATCCGGATTCATATCTTGACATGCAATATTTTGTTTGATACTATTTAGTTATAAAAGGAGTTTTTAAATATATTTTTTGCTGTAACAAGCTAAAAAAGGAGGATATATGAAAGGGTTTGCTTATAGTTCCTTAAAAGTTATTCTCTGCATATCTTTGTTTATTTTCTTTTGCAGTGATTCTGTATTGGCTCAGCCTCCTCAACCGCCTCCACCCGGTCCTGCAATTGCTCCTCCTCCTGGCCCTGTAGTTAAACCGCTGTATCCAAAACCATATGTTAAAGGGCTAAGACCTCCGCCAAGGGGAAAAATATGGGTCGAAATCTCAGGGTTATGGACATTAGTCATAGCCCCTCCGGGAGATGGTCCCTACATCTGGGTAGATAACAGTTGGGCGCCGGATCCAGCGCCTCCGCCTCCGGGTTACGAATGGGTTCCCGGTCATTGGTCATCAAGAGTATGGGTACCCGGCCATTGGGAAATTGTCGCAAAAGCTCCAAGCCGTAATGTTGTTTGGATAACAGGCCACTGGGATGGAAACATCTGGGCACCCGGCCACTGGGAAGGCCCCCCTCCTCCCAAGAAAAAATGGGTGCCAGGGCACCGCGGACCCGGCGACAGGTGGATACCCGGTCACTGGAAGTAATATTTTTCGATCGATACAGCTAAGTCATGTTTGTAAGTAGAACAGGGAACTGGTGTAGTGAGCTTATCCCTATCTCCAGTTCCTTCTCGTCAAACCGTATGTTCGATTTTACCGGATACGGCTTCCAATCAGTTTATCTTGACATCAGAGAGTTGCCGGATTGTGAGCATGAACAGCGCCAATTTATTACAGTAGGAGTTGGATGAAAAAATAGAGATTTAGCGAGGGTCGGATTGAAATTAATTCTTATTATAGTAATGACCTGCCTTTTCTCTTTCCAAGGTGTTGCGGTTGCCCTTAATGGAGCAGATGTTGCACTTTATAATGATTCAACGGCTCCTTATTATAAAGGTGTATGGCAGGACGGGCTGATTGCTATCAAAAATATGCTGACGACTTTGGGTATAACATATGAGGAAATAAACTATAACGACATCAATTTCTCAAATCAGGATTTTTCGAGCCTTTATAAGGTCATATTAATTCCAGGGGGGTATGCCTGGTATTACAATTACTGGATAAGCAAAACAGGAAAGGAGCGGATCCGTAATTTTGTAAATAAAGGCGGGGGATATTTCGGCATATGTGCCGGAGCATATTTTGCTGTTGACAGGGTTGTTTGGGGGCGTAAGGTATATGATGATATTGTCGGTTTTAACGCATATGGTGAGTTAACAGGATACGACTTAGATCTCTTCTCCGGGACAGGCACTGGAGATGAAGATAAGATTGCAGATTATTATGCCGGGAATTGGACCATGCTCGCTTTTGATTTCGGAAATGAAAATACAGTTCTCTCTAATTATAAAAAAGTCCCTTATTCTGAGGATATCATCTATCTGGGCGGCCCTTATTTTACTGCGGATGCCGGAGCTTCGGTCAGTGTGCTGGCAACATACGCATATAATGGGCAGCCTGGAATAGTTTCCTTTCAATACGGTTCAGGCAGGGTAGTTCTCTCAGGCCCTCACCCGGAGATTGAAGAAGATTCTAACAGGGATGGGGTCGCAATAAATGGAGAGGAGACAATGAACGACAATGGTTCTGACTGGGAACTGTCAGGTCATATACTCAACTGGTTGATGAATTCAGCGAATTCGCAGCCCCTTGCAACCCCTTCGAAGCAGGAAGTTTTTTCGTTTCAGCCCATAGAAAATTTTATAAAGAGCAGTAATCCTCCTGAGGTAAAACCTGTAGGTGTCGGTACAGTTGCTGCCGGCGGCAGCACACTCCGCATAAATTTAGGCCTTAACAAGTTCTCAGGGGCTGTAGATATATATTTTGGGATATATGCAGAGGCTCTGGACCCTGTCAATATTTATATACTGAAACCGGACAACACGTTTCAGACACTATCAGCAGGTCTTGTACCATGGAAATCAAACACTGCAGGACCTATTAATGATAGCCTTTTTGGTGAGATCCCGACCTCGTCATTGCTGTCAGGGACATATGATTTATACCTCATGGTTACGCCTAACAACAATCAGGATAATTATTATTTGTGGTCGACTTATTTCGCAATTCCCTGACTGTGACCTTGGCTGTCAATAGTGGACACCAAATGTTTCATGCTGCCTGTTGTTATGCTTAACGGCATTTCATATTGGGTAGACCTTCAGTATAACGGATCTGTTTTTGTAATAACAGGAAGCGGACAGAACTAAAAACGACGGGACAGCGCCACCAAAGAAGAAGCGATATGGTGTAGTCATATATTGTATTCCCCCTATCTAAATTGCACAATATATTGTAATCCCAGCCTTATTTAATTTTTTTTCTTGACAATGTCTTAAAACTCGACTATATTGGTGGTAAAATGTGGTAGAAAGTGGGGGGAATTGTGCCGGCTTTCTCCGGAAAGTATTATTACACAGTTGACGAGAAGGGAAGACTCATTATTCCTGCTCCTTTTAGAGAAATAATCTCCTCTAATTATAGTCCAAAACTATATTTAACAAATGCAGCCTTTGACCGTTGCCTCCATATGTATCCATATGAGGAATGGGTAAGGCTTGAGGAAAAGGTCAGGACGCTTCCGAAGATGCTCGAAGAGGTGCGCTTCTTCATGCGGCGGGTTATAGCCTCTGCACAGGAATGTATTGTCGATAAGCAGGGAAGGATACTAATACCTTCTGCACACAGGGAAGATTCAGGGATAAACGGGGATATCGTGATAGTAGGCCAGATAGAGAAGGTCGAGATATGGGACAGGAAGGAATGGGAGGCAGTTGTTGATATATCAAAGATAGACAGGAAGGCAGCAGAAGAGCGGCTTGCAGCATACGGTCTATAGATGATAACCCACCTCCCGGTGATGGCAGGGGAAGTCCTTGAAGTGCTTAACGCAAGGACAGGTGGAGTGTATGTTGATGCGACACTGGGCCTTGGAGGACATGCTGAAGAGATACTGAAGCGTATAGGCCCTGAGGGTAGGCTTATCGGTATTGACAGAGATGAAGAGGCGCTAAGGATGGCAAGGGATAGATTATCCGACAGGAGGGTTATCTTTATTAAAGGTAACTTTTCGCGCCTTAAAGCACTGCTTGCCGAGGCCGGTATTAATAAGGCCGATGGTCTGCTTTTTGATTTTGGTGTCTCTATGCTGCAGTTCAAGGACATGAGCAGGGGGTTCAGCTTCAGTTCTGA
>CAKKPH010000203.1 GCA_919901585.1 Thermodesulfovibrionales bacterium
CGAGTTATAACATCTTAATATCCTGTCGATCTTATTATGTTTATGAGGTCTTCAGGCCTTTTGTTATCTCAATTTTGGACAGGTTTGACAGGGATTATCTCTTTTATATCGCTGACAGAGACTCCCCTGTCAGGCGAATAACTGTATCCTCCGGGCACCGGCCAGAGCTGGGTCTCGTCAACATGGTCAACCCTCGGGTCGTAGTTGAAAAACCCCCACGCAGGGTTTATGGTTGCACCAAGCCCAAAACCGCTTAAATAGCGCTGGAAGGACCTCGCCTTCTCTGCCTCATAGGTGTTCCAGAGATACCGTTCGCCCGCTATAATCCCTATCGATACTGTTATCAAGAATGCGATTATGATTAAGATCTTGCCTGCGTTCATCTCACCATGTTAATGCGGCTTGAGCATCTCAGGTTTCACCTCATCAAACCGCGCAATCCTACCGCCGTGCTTCTTCACGTATTCCTCTGCAGCCTTTATGTCTGAAAACGGCACGAGCGCCTCGCCCATCGGCCCCATTATGTCCCCGCCATAGACATAAAACGCAGTCTCGGCGTCTATCCAATGGCCTTTGGGATGCTCCATATCCGCCTTGCCCATATCATTGACATATATAGCCTTAATATTTGCAGGCCTGTCCGGCTGATGATAAAAGAGGAACAGGTCGAGTGTGCTGCAGAAGGTATCATATCTGTTGTTCTTATAGTGTACCTGTGCCTTTGAGCCCGGGAAGTCAACGATTATCATGCCGCATACATTGCATGAATGCTCTCTCGTGAACTCGACAGGCTGAGGCCTTTCACCCCGGCCCCTTGAGCAGGAGATGGGGAGGGCCAAGACAGTAATGAGAGATAGAAGTAGTATCTTTTTTGCTATGCTGTTCATAAAAAAATCGGAGAGAGGGAGGGGGGAATGGTCAACCTAACTCCCCTGTTTCTCCCCTTCTCCAATCCCTGTATTGTCAGAGGCTACTTCTTGGTTACAGTAACGCTCAGGTCTGAGGCCTTGCCGGCTGCCACTTCTACATCTTTCACGACCTCGGCAAAACCTTCATGCCATATCTTTACCTTGTACTTTCCCGGTAGGAGGTCCTTTATCTCAAAGTCACCGCTTGCACTGGTCACTGCTGCATAAGGGTGCTCAGCCACAAATATATACGCCCTCATCCAGCCGTGAGCATCGCACTTGACGGCATGGAGGCCCGTCCTCTTAACATCCTTGGTTATAACCTGATCTTTTTTAGGAAGTGCGAGGTTATAGACAGTCTGCCTCTTGTCCTGAAGCATAAGGCCGAGGTTTGTGTTGTGGAGTATAGAGTCGCTGTTCTTAATAACAAATTTTGCGCCCTTAGATCCAACGCCGACAAACGGCTCGAAATAACATTTATTGTTATCAATAGTAATATCAGCCTTGGAACCAGCCTTCCCTTTCTGTACATCCTCTACTATAACAATTGCATTCTTAACCTCAAGGTTGGCCGACAATATATACTTCCTTGCAGGCTGGCTCTTGCCGCAAGTCTCGGTGTCCTTGTCGATAGTTAGCACCGGGTCATCCACCTTTGCAGATGCCTTGATCTTGCCCTTGATGCTGCCGCCGTTCTTCACATCGATCACCTCATAGGCGAATGATGCAGAAGCGAGCAGCAAAGAGAATACTACTGCCAGTACCAGAATCTTCTTCATTTTTACCCCCTTGTTATTTGATGAAATTTCAGGGCTTAATGCCCTGCAGACCGGTTATTTTAATATATCTCCTATATGTTTGTGAAGCTCAGCCTCGTGTATATAGTGTCCGATTACCTTTCTGACGATCTTCTTAGAGTCCACAAACACGATCACAGGCACATAGTTTATCTTATATGCCCTGAGCACGTCATCCCTGTTGCCTGCAAACATGGGGAAGGCAAAGCCGAGCTCTTCCTTATACGACCTTATCAGCTTATTGTCCTTTGCCATTACGTTTATGCCTATGATGCGCAGGTTCTTCTCCCCGAATTTTTGCTGAGCCCTCTTGAGGTAGAGTATTATCTGGGTGCAGTAGAAGCAGGCATTATGCGTAAAATATATAATTGTAGGCCTGTCCATATACCTGCCTATATCGACCTTCTTATTGTTCTCATCCAGCAGTTCAAATGTAGGAGCAGGCGAGCCTGTCTTAACGCCCTCACTTGCGTAAACAGGCATTGCCAATGCGAGTATCAGTATTAAGGCTGCAGCCTTTGTTTTCATCTAAACCTCAGTCTTTACGACTTCAAATTTTAACACATTTTTGTAATGATGCCCGTATATCAGCGGGAGGCCATCTGCTTCTGCATATGTATATGGAAAGGTATTAATAGGGCTCTGCTGTAGAGGATTTAGGTTCATTCCCCTTCCTGCCGACATCCTGATCCTGTTCGGGACGAGCCTCCCGAAAAAGAAATCCCTCAGGTCAGGCCTTTTTTTTGCCTCTGCCAGATCAACAGGCATCCATCTGTTATTGCCTATGTAGAACCTCAGCCAGCTCTGGGAATTTATGCAATCCGCCTCTACCTCTCCTGTCTTCTTTATAACAGACGGATAGGGAAAGGCTATGCCCTGTTCCCATTTCACCGGTATCTTCTTATACATCATCATGCTCCTGAAGAGCGCATGAAACTCATCGCACCTGCCTGTCTTTTCCTCAAAGGTCAGGGTGCTGACTCCCCTCCCGCAGGCCTCATGCACATACGTGAGGCTGTCAATAAGCGCATCGTATATCTTCCGAGCTATCTTTACAGGGTCTGTCTCTTTTCCTGCAAGGCTGTCCGTATATCTTGCGATATTATCATCCCATTTCTCCCATTCGGACGGTTCGAGATACCTCTCAGGTTTTTCGTTCCTGTCTTCAACAGTATCCGAGACCTTCCTGTAGAGGTTGTATTTCAATACTATCCTGTCGCCGGAATTGAGTCTGTCTGTCTTGAAAAAATACATCCTGTTCCTGAATATTGGTTCCTCAGTCACCCTGTAGGGGAATGTCGAGGTCACAGTCAGGCCGGTAACCCTCTGGTCATAATCATCATGAGGCAGAGGGGTCCAGATGCTTATATCCCTGTTCTTCGGGGGTTTAAGCACTTCCATGACACAGTTAATCTTAAGCTGCAGGGCCTTAACCTTCGAATCGTTCACTGGGGATGCAAAGGCATACCTGGACCCTATTGAGGCATGGCCTGCAAGCATGAGGGAACTGAAAATAAACTCCCTCCTATTTATCATCTGCCTTCTGCTCCCCCTTCACTTCCTTATCTTTTGCTGCAGCCACAGAGACTGTGATTATCACCATCTTTTTTTCAGGGTCGTTAGTCCAGACCTCTACTGTCCTCTTTAGCCTGCCGGGTCTTCCCTTTGTATTCAGGGCAACCGTTATCCTGCCTTTTCCTCCGGGAGCGATCTCTACCGGACCGGCAGAGGCTGTAGTACAGGCCCTTCAGGCAGGGATAAGGTCCTTTATAACGAGCGTTCCGCTGCCTTCATTTGTGAATTCAAAATCATGACTGACAACATCCCCTTCCTTCACAAAGCCGAAATCGAAGAACGTCTCTGAGAACCTTATTGACGGTTTCCCTGCGAGGTTCCCTATAAGAGTTTTGACTTCATCCTCTGAAAAATCAGGACCACCTTCATATCTCACAAGGCCATCTCTGTCAATGACCAATACCTTCTGAAAGTAATCAATGTAATACCCTTCAGGCAGCTTCCTGTCCTTTACCTTCTTAGCTGTTACCCCGTATGCGCTCCATAAGCCTGACAGTTGCTTCTCCTTGCCTGAAAGGAAGAGCCACCTATTGTCCTTTGATGCGTCTATGCCGTAAAGGCTGAAGTATTTCCTGCGTCTCTCAGGCGTGTCGGCCTTAGGGTCAACAGAGATATGCAGATACACGACATCCTTGGGAGCGCCCATTGCAGCATCGATTGAAGAAAGGCGTCCTGTGATGATCGGGCACCTGACCGAGCAGTTTGAGTATGAGAATGTGAGTACCGCTGTCTTGCCTTTAAAGTCCGCAAGGGCTGCCTTCGCTCCGTCCCAGTTGCTGAGGCTGAAGTCAACAGCCTTCCTCTCAACAGCGCCTGCGCTGCCGGCAAACAGGACAAGGGACAGAAACAGGACAACAGCTTTATTTCTCATAAACGACTTCGAGGCTTGTAGTCTCTTTCTCTGAGAGCCTTATCTTCTTCTCCTGCCATCCGAAACCCTCATGCCAGACCTTGAGCAGATACTCGCCAGGGAGGAGGTTGTCTATAGCAAAGGCACCGTTTTCATCAGTCACTGCTGCGTAAGGGTGGTCAAAGACAAAGACGTACCCCATCATCCAGGGGTGTGAATTCGAGGTCACCCTTATAAACCCGGTGTCCTCACAGTACCTGTGGTACATAATAACAGGCTTCTCTATCTTCCTGCCCTTTTGAGGGAAGGCCATGTTATATATTGTAGCACCGTCCTTAACAGGCCTGGACGACGTCTTTTTCTGATATTCAAGCATCAGCTTAAGCTGGAGCGTATGGAGTATGTCATCGTTGTTTGTGAAGGCGAACTTGCCGCCGACAAAGCCTATGCTCACATGAGGCTCTATCCTGCAGTCCCTGATTGACAGATCAACAACTGTGCCCCTGGGTATGCCCCTGCCTCTTTTCGGCTCGTCAATAAAGACGACGGCATTCCTGAGCTTATCGTCTTTAACAATATACTTGCCGGCCTTCTGCTCCTTGCCGCAGACCTCAGTGTTCCTGTCGATAGCAATTGTCTCATCTGCAGGCAGGCTGCCCTTGAATTTGACGATGCCATTTATGTTAGCTCCGTTTTTTACCTCAACCGTCTCGTGGCCAAAGGCAAGGCCTGCAAAGGCGGCAATCATCGTGATTGATATAACTACTGCAAGATACTTTTTCACCAAACACCCTCCTGATTTTTTTGCTCGATACAGATTTCAAAGAGTCTCCTGACCGACTGGTCATGACTACATAACCATAAATTACTAATCATATCAGATACCTTTTTTTGAAAAAATAATAGCTTAAATAAAGGGGCATTACCACCCATAAGAGCGTTATCACCCAGAGCACAGGAGTATTCATATAACCCGGCAGCTCGACTGCGGCAAGCCCGAGGAACACCCTTAACTCGCCGATGGAGAGAAAGTTAAGCACCCGGTATACGTCAACAGGATTTAGGACAAGCAGCGCGGAAAAGACCTCATTCCCGACCACGCCCTTTGTGATTATCAGAAGGCCCACAAGCCCGAGGTCGTACAGCACAGCGAAAAAGAGCCAGAGGAAGATCGTAAAGGCTATAACCCTCGCCCTGTCGCTGAAGAGTATGGATACGAGAAAGGATACGCTTAAAAATATAAGTCCCAAAAAAACCGAGTTCAGCACAAAGAGGAGGTAAGTCAGGACCGTGCTGAAACCAAGCTTTATGATAATTACTATGCCTGCTATACCGAGGCCTGCAGTCGTAGAGAGCACCAGAGCCACAGCCAGGCCAAGGAACTTGCCGGTTATGAACTCGCCTATCGACATGGGAGACGACAGGTAGATCTCGAGAGTGCCCTTGTCCCTTTCATCAGCGATTATGCCGCCGCCGAGCGTAAGCGCAAGTATAGGTATAAAATACGTCACGAGGCTCGTAAGGCTCGCTATTGTAGCATCCATGCTCCTCAGGCCTGCAACGCCTGAGGTTGCACCGCTGAAATATGATATAACAACAGTGAAGAGCGCAAAACCTGCAGCGATCACCACGACCCATCTGCTCTTAAGCTTGTCCGACAGCTCCTTCTGGGCGACTGCCTTCATCGCATCAGTGAATACCAAAGAATACCTCCTCAAGGCTCGGCTCTCTAACCGACAGGTCGATAAAACTGTCCTTTCTCTCCATTACCACGGAGAGTATCCTGAGCTTGTTCTCTATACGCACGCTCGCAATGATATGTCCGTCCCTGTAAACAACATCATCTGCACCCTCTCTTATCAGGAGGTCTTTGAGTAAACCGCCGTCATCCTTGACTGAAATAGATATCTTTATAGGCAGGTTGAAGCCTGAATAGAGGTCTTCAAGTGTCCCTATCGCCCTCAGCACGCCTGCCTTTATTACAGCCACCCGGTCTATCTTCTCCTCTATCTCGGCAAGGATATGGGAAGAGAGTATTACCGTTAGTTTCTTCCTTGCCCTCACACTCTCGAGTATGCTGTAGAACTCCTTTGTCCCGACAGGGTCAAGGCCTGATGTCGGCTCATCGAGTATCAGCAGGTCCGGGTCATTCGAGAGCGCCTGCGCAAAATTAAGCCTCTGGCGCATGCCTTTTGAATAGCCTCCGACCTTTCTGTCTATCGCATCCCCGAGCCCGACCCTCGTGAGCGTACCGGCAACATCCTGCCTGCCCCCGCCCTTAACCCTTGTAAAGAGCTCAAGCGTCTCCCGGCCAGTAAGGTTGTCATAGAAAGATACCCTTTCAGGCATGTAACCGATCCTCTTCCTTAGCTCCTTCCACCGGCTGTCCGTCATCTCGCTGTTGTCGAGCAGCACCTTTCCTGACGTCGGCCTTGCGATGCCGAGCATAATCTTTATGAGCGTAGATTTGCCGGAACCGTTAGGTCCAACAAGGCCGAGCATCTCGCCTTCAATGACCTTCAGTGAGACGGAATCAACAGCCCTGATCTCTCCGAAGTTTTTTGTTATATTGTTTAACTCAAGCATATTCTTTTCAGCGCGTACCCGGTATCTTCTCTATCTCTCCGTAATATTTCTTCGGCGAAAACGGGTATTTTGCCTTTAGTTCCTTCCAGTCCTTGTGGAAAGGGAGCATTGACGGCTTGTTGTCCATAACCCTCGGCACCTTCAAAATAGGAAACTGCTTTTCGAGCATCCATAAGAGCTGAAAAGAAGGGCTTGCATAGAGCAGTTTTGCAGCAGGATACCTCCAGAGGAGATGGTCAACAACCGTATTCGACTCGTATGGGAGGTCGCCTATGCCGTCATCTGTCATATCCCAGCCTATATAGTCGCTCCAGTAATTCCCGTCCCACTGCTGGTTCCTCCCAGCCACGAACTTCACCTGAACTTCATTGCCCACAAAAGAGTTGCCCGACACCTTGTTATCTTCAGAGCCGCCCCAGTTGTGCAGGCCGAGGCTGTTGTTCATGATCAGGTTTGAGGAGAGGTTGTTGAATACTGAATTATAGAAATGCATGCCCTTTGTATTGCCTATCACTACATTGCCGGCGATCTGACTCCTCGTTGTCTGGATAATGAGCAGGCCGTGTGTGTAGTTGCCGGCAGCTATGTTGTCTTTTATCTCAGACTGCCTCGAGTACATAATAGCCATGCCGACCAGATTATCAATAGCCGTATTCTTGTTGAAGATGGACCTGTCAACCCACATCGTATGTATAGCATAGCGGGAGTAGCGCACCTCATTCCCGACAACAGTGCTGTCATGTGCGTCCTCAAGGTATAAGCCGTCCCTGCAGTATTCAATCTTGTTGTTCAGGAGTTTTCCCTCGTGGCTGCCTGTGAGATATATGCCGTTCCCCCTGTAGTTCATCTGCAGGCCCTTCTTGCCGACAATCGTATTATTCTCTATCCTTACTCCCCTTGTGCCGACGCTCCAGACGGCATGCATTGCATTGTATATCCTGTTATTGCTCACTACTGCATTGTCTGCACCCTTAGAGATGACAACGCCCCCGCTCCTCACATCAGGGGCATTGCTCTCGTCTTTTATTGTAAAGCCGTCAAAAGTCACGCCGGGCTTTGCTATCTCAACTATAACACCTCCGTTCGAGACGATTACAGGATTATTAACACCCTTAAGTTGAACTGCCTTGTCAATCCTCAGGTTCTCCCTGTACTCTCCGGCACTTACCTCGATAATATCACCGTCTTTTGCCTTTTTCAGCGCTTCAGTTATTGTCTTGAGCTCAGTGCCCACAACAAGGGTTTTGGAATATGCTGCTGCAGGGATGAGGGAAAACAGGCAGAAGGCAGAAGGCAGAAGGCAGAAGGCAGAAAATAAAATAGTCCTTTTATCCATCGTGTTGAGCCATCTACCCATTATGCCTTTGCCTCCTGTGTCTCAGCTTTCCTCTTGTTTTTGATTACAGCAGGGCACCTGTGCTCGTCCCAGTAATTCACCTGACATTCGAGGCAGTCGAGGCATTCTCGGCTGTCTATCCTGCCGTCAGCCTTTATAGCCTGATAACTGCAGGTGCGGCCGCATATCTTGCATGTCCCGCAGAGGCTGTGCCTCTCGGGTTTTACGAGCGGAAATATCTTTAAAAAAGAAGGCAGGCCCAGGGCTGCTCCGAGTGGGCAGATGTACCTGCAGTATGCCCTGTATACCACGAGAGATGCGGCTGTTATTAAAAGAAAGTAAGCTACAAAGTACCACTGCCTCTGCAGCTTCAGCACAAAGGTCTTGAAAGGCTCGACCTCAGCAAGGTATTCTGCAAGGATAAAGTTAAATAGACCGACCACTAATATAACAGCGAGGATAACGTACTTGAGGTATATCAGTTTCCAGTGGACTTTCTCGGGCAGGGCTACTCTTAGTTTAGGGAATTTATTCACGATAAGCCTGTTCAGAAGCTCGAGCATAGCGCCATAAGGACAGAGCCAGCCGCAGAAGACGCCCCGGCCCCAGACAAACATCGTCAGGATCATGAAGTTGAAGAGTATGAATATATAGGGCTCCATAACGAAGAGACCGAGCATAAACGCACCCTCTTTTATTCCGTTATGCAGTATAACAAGGTTGGCTGTAGTCGGCTGCGCACCGAGAATCAGCCCGACGTAAACAAAAGAGAAGGCGGTTATCCCATAAGCGGCTGTGTTCAGGACCTTCCTGTTCCTCGCAATCCAGTTCTTAAAGATCATCACCAGAAGGATCAGCAGGAGGAGGTCCAAAAGTACGACTATCGAAGCGCACTTCTGCTCCCAGATGCTCATCCAAGGGTAAAGCGAGATAAGCTCTCTCTTGGACGCCCCAAAGAAGTATTTGAATATGCCTCTAAATACCTCTAATACGTCTTCCATGAACTATTCCAAAAACCTCTGAGGTATCTCGTATTCGATTGTAAAAGATTTAAAATCCTTTTTTGTGACAGAAACCCGGTATGGGAGTATAAAATTCAGCTTAAAGGGCTCTGTCGGGTCAAAGTCCTTATCCCTGATGATGAATACTCCTCCCTCACTAAAAGCAGAGGCGCCTTTTGCACTAACTTCAGACAGGGGCCTGTAGTCCTTGTCGGTCAGCATATATACCTTTGAGCCCTGTTCTATGTTGAACCTGTCGAATATCCCGCCGCGGACAAAGCCGGTGCCCTTGAAGGAGCCCTTGCCCTTAGAGACAATAGCGATTGCAGAACCACCGCCCTTTATCTTGGACATCGCCTCATTGTACATACTATCCCCTGCAAAATTCCTCCCTATAGAAGGAGGATTAATAACGCCTGCATATAGGTCCAGATATACCTCATCGCTTTCGAGACCGAGGTCTTTGGACGCCACAACAAGGTGCCTTACAGCGCCTGACTTATTAAGCTCATCCCAGGTCAGCGTTGCGAATTTCTGGCTTATCTTGCGTCCCTTGCCTTTCACGGCCGTTACCATGCCCGCAGCATCAGCGACCTTCCTCGAGGTCTCGAGGATTATCGAGTTCTGGACAACAGCCGTAACCGTAGCGCCTGTGATTGCGTCCATTGATATATCCTTACCCACAGAGATCGAGGTCTTTATGTTCTTGCCCTTATACTGCTTAATGAAATCGAGGTAACTCTCTTCCTTAAGCCCGATGAGGACTATAGGCTCTGAATGGAACAGCAGCTTCACACCGGTGATGGTGCCGTTGGTGTCAAAGCCAATGAGCGTTTCGAGGTGTTTGCCTGAATAACCGACCCGTTTGCCTGTCCAGTCCTTGGATATGACGACATATCCTGCGAGTTTGTTGTCCTTGTATCCCTCCCAGTAGCCCTTTTTCTGAACAAACTTTGTTGCAGGGAGCACATCCTCCAGCTTATAGCTATACCTGTGCTCAAAGAATTTCCACTGGTCTCCGTATGCTTCTGTGGTAAGCACAAATATGACAGCCAGTATCGGCAATAATAAGAATTTCTTCATAACCTATACCTTCCTTCTCAAAAACTTAAACTTATAAATATTAACATAACTAATCCTGCAAATAAAAGAACCCCTGTTCCACTCCACTCTGAATCTCTGGTGATTTAGATATCATCCGGTAAGCAGTCAGGTTAAGGGGCAGGATGTTGAATTAACACCCTGCCCCTTAGAGACTAAAACAGTGCTGCTATCTTATCCCTCTACAATAAACCTCATCCTCATCTCAAGATGAAGAGCGTGGCAGAAGTTTGTACAGTAAGCCCAGTATACACCCGGCTTGTCGGCAGTAAAGGTGACTGACTTTGTCTGGAATGGATTTACAACAAAGCTCACGTTGTGATTTTCGAGGGCAAAGCCATGGCTAAGGTCGGATATCTCGTCATTGTTCGTGATGATTATGGTAACCTTATTGCCTTTCTTGACCCTGACTTCCTGCAATCCATACACCGGAGCGTTTGCTGTGAGTTTGACGATGACGTCATTGCCCTTACGCTCAACTCCGCTCTTTGTTACAGCAAGCGGATGCTCGAACATGTTGGCACGGTCCTTTACATGCGGCTCGATAAGCTCCTTTTTAACGATAATGACATCATGCGGCTCGATGTAGGCCGAGCTGTCATGGACAATCCTGAGCTTCTCGCCGGTTAAGTCAATGAGCTGTTCATTCTCAGGCTTGAGCAGGCCTACATTGAGGAACCTGTCCTTTGACATCTTGTTGAGAGAGACCAGCCACTTGCCGTCAGCGTCCTTTGTCTCCGACATGGACGACGCTATATGGCCGACCTGATAGTGGATGTCGAGGACATCGACAATATGCGGGTTCTTCTTCTTTTCCGCTTCCGGAAGCTTCTCCGCATCTATCGCCTTCTGGATATTCCACTTCACGTTTGTGCTGTCAATAAAGACAGAGGTGATCGCATTGCCCCTTCCGTCAAAGCAGGTATGGAGGGGGCCTAAGCCGATGAACGGCTGTGCAACCACGCACTGCTCCGGCTTTATCTTGCCTGCATATGCCTGGTCTATCTTTGAGATATCGACCACACTGCAGGTCGGGGAGACCTTTCCAGAGCAGATTGCATATTTGCCGTCAGGCGAGACATTGACGCCATGCGGGTTCTTCGGCACCGGGATTTGCAGAACTATGTCTCTTGCCTTCCCGGCGGTAGCGTCAATGACCTTTACGCCGTTGATTGTCTTGTAATTGCCTTTTTTCAGATATCCCCTTATCGCGTCCCATTTAAAGACAAAGAGGTAGTCATGGTCGGCAGCGAGCATCTCGGAGACCGTCACGCCCTGCTCTGAATTATAGGAAGTCGCAAAGGAGTATTTGCCCTGATAGTCTGTGTTAGCGAGGTCGAGGTTCGACTCAAGCATCACCTGGCAGACGACCTGCATC
>CAKKPH010000204.1 GCA_919901585.1 Thermodesulfovibrionales bacterium
GGACGTTTTTTTGACGCCATAGTCGCCGCGTATTGTCAGGCAGAAGCGCTTTCGATGCCCGGAGGTGATGACGAGAGGTTCATGCGCTCGCTTGCAGAGGCTGCAGGGGCTGTCTTGAGCACGTTTGAACCTCAAAAGGTCCTCTATATCAATTTCCTGACAGAGATACAGCCGGAGTGTGACTGTATGCCATCGGCTGACGTACCGGTTATACAGGACAAGGGTATCCTCGTCTCTGATGATGTGGTAGCAATTGAACAGGCGAGCATTGATATGCTTCTTAAGTCGAGCCCGCTTCCCGAGTCAGCAGCTAAAATGGTAGGAAGTGACATCCTTTACAGTCTAACTGGAAAACCTTACATTGTTCAGGTTGAAGCGGCAGAGGCTCTTGGTCTTGGCTCAAGAGAATATGAACTTATTGAAATATAAAAAAAAAGCAGCTGCTGCCCATAGGAACTGAACAGCAGCTTAGGGGAGGTAACGAGGCACTTAATACATAAATATATTATCAGAAAAAGGAGGATTTGTCAAGCAATAAATATAATATGTATTGCTAATTACAAATTTAAGTTAATATAGAAAAAAGTGGTTTACCGGAAAACAGTTAGCTGTCTGATTTTAAGTCCTGTACCCGGCGTTTATTTTCACATAATCTTCTGTCAGGTCACAGGTCAGAACCCTTGCCTTACCTTTGCCGAGATGGAGGTCAACAATAATCTTTACATCCCTCTTTCTCAATCTCTCATTTGCCTTTTTATCATTACCCTTCCCTGTTCCCCTGCCAACTACCTTTAAACCGTTCAGATATACGTCTATCAACTCTTCTTGTACCTTCATGCCTGAATAGCCGAGAGCTGCCATAATCCTGCCCCAGTTCGCATCATTCCCGTAAATTGCTGTCTTCACTAACAGTGAATTTGCGATTGCAAAGGCCCCTTTTCCTGCATCCCTGTCGCTCACAGCATTTTTTATCTCGATATCTATGAGTTTTGTGGCACCTTCACCATCCATAACAATCATCTTGGATAGTTCAAGTGTTACTTCAGATAATGCTGACAAGTATCTATTATAATGAAATGATTTTTCAGTTATAATGATGTTCCCTGCCAGCCCGTTTGCCATTATAAGGACAGTGTCATTTGTTGACATGTCTCCGTCAATTGTTATTCTGTTAAATGAACCGGCTACAGCACTCTTAAGCGCCTTATTGAGGGCAGTCTTCGAGATATTAGCATCAGTTAGGATAAAACATAGCATTGTAGCCATGTTCGGACAGATCATGCCCGCCCCCTTGCATACACCTGTTATAGTGGTTGTTTTGTTACCTATCTTTATTTTTCTTGAGGCGATCTTCTGGAAAGAGTCGGTTGTCATTATGGCAGCAGCCACATCATGGATCGAGGACTTGCCGATATTACTTGCCAATCCCGAAATGCCTTCTCTTACCCTATCCATCGGCATAGAAGTACCGATGACACCTGTTGAACATACATAAACGAGTTCTTTTTTCAGGTTCATGCCTTTTGCAATACCTGCAGTCATATCATCCGCGTCTCTCATGCCCTGAACCCCAGTGCATGCATTGGCATTCCCGCTGTTGACAATTATCGCCTGCGCCCTCCCGGACTTAATCCTTTTCATATCCAGTCTGACAGGAGCTGCCTTAATCCTGTTTTTGGTGAACATGCCTGATGCGACTGCCTCTTTTATTGAGACTATCAACGCCATGTCCCTGCGTCCGGGTTTCTTTATTGCAGCCTCAGCAGCAGAAAATAAAAAACCTTTAGGTACAGTAATCTTTTTGACCGTCATATATGACTCCCTTACATCTTTTTAATGTAACATACGCAAAAGTCTCATTTTTTTCAAGCCTCTATACATATGTTTTGTGCTATAATTGATTATGTTCAGGAATCTTATCCCCCTGCTTCTCTTTTTTTTGGTGACTTCTGCCTCCTCAGTGTATTCAAAGGAAGACAAGAACGAGGTAATGGTTATCACCGTCAACAGCGTTATCAACCCTGTTACTGCCGAGTATATCAGCAAGGGCATCAAAAAAGCCCAGTCCAGCAATAAAGAGGCACTGGTTATAGAGCTCGACACACCCGGAGGCCTCGATACTTCGATGAGGAGCATAGTCAAGGATATCATGGCGAGTGAGGTGCCGGTAGTAGTATATGTCTCGCCCGGCGGTGCGAGGTCTGCATCAGCAGGTGTATTCATCACACTTGCCGCTCATATAGCTGTGATGGCGCCAGGTACAAATATAGGTGCTGCGCACCCTGTTGCTATAGGTGAGAAAATGGATAAGACAATTGCTGAAAAGGCAACAAACGATGCTGCAGCGTACATCAAGACCATTGCAGAGAAAAGAGGCCGGAATGCGAAATGGGCAGAGAGCGCTGTAAGGAAAAGCGTTTCATCCACAGAAAATGAAGCTTTAAAAGATAATATCATTGATTTTGTGTCAAAGGATCTGAATACGCTGCTTTCAGACATCGACGGGAGAAAAGTTCAGACTGCCTTAAAAGAAAGGGTATTGAGGACAAGGAATGCTTCAATAGACCGCTTGGAACCTGGCCTCAGGCACAAGATTCTGAGCCTTATAAGTGACCCTAATGTGGCATACATATTGATGCTGCTCGGTTTCTACGGCATCTTTTTCGAGATGACCAACCCGGGCTCGATCTTCCCGGGCGTAACGGGAGGCATCTGCCTCATACTTGCGTTCTATTCATTCCAGACCCTCCCTGTGAATTATGCAGGGCTTCTCCTTATCATCCTCGCTATCATTCTTTTCATACTGGAAGTTAAGATCATTTCACACGGAGTTCTGACCATCGGCGGAATCATTGCCATGGTCATCGGCTCCCTTATGCTTTTTGAAACACCGGGGCCCTTTGTGAGATTATCTCTCTCCCTTGTATTGCCTGCAGTAATCATCACCGCCCTGTTCTTTACCCTCACCATCAGTCTCGCACTGAAGGCCCACAGAAGAAAGCCTGTCACAGGCAGAGAAGAGCTCATCGGCATGGAGGGGATCGCCAAAACAGATATCACACAGGAAGAAGGCATGGTTTCCCTTCACGGAGAGCTATGGTCCGCTTTCTCTGGCGAGCCCATAGCAAAAGATGATAGAGTAGTAGTCGAGGAAGTTAGGGATTTGAAATTGAAGGTACGAAAACAAGGAGGGTAACATGCCATTGTTAACACCATTTTTGATGACGGTTCTTTTCGCGATTTTTTTTGTCGCCTATATTCTGTCCAGTGCAATCAAGATTCTGAA
>CAKKPH010000205.1 GCA_919901585.1 Thermodesulfovibrionales bacterium
AACAGGGTGGTCTTGCCGTGGCCGTTTCTGCCCACGAGTCCCACGCGCTCTCCGGTGTTGATTATAAAACCAGTATTATCGAAGAGTACCTGATGTCCGTATGATTTTGCTAAATTGCTTGCCTGGATCATTCCGAATTCCTTGTCATGCTTCTGCCGGTCAGCAGTTTCTCTTAAATGCGATTTTTATGCGTAATTCTTTTAAGCAAAAAAACAGTCCATAGTTAGTATTGTATGATTTATGCTGGAGGTAATTCAATTACTGATTATCGTGTTGTAACAATCGTAAGGATGCCCTATTCTCAACAATCACTCGCTGATGTATAATACATTGGCATGCTTTCAATCGGAAATGTAACATTTGCTTCTCCTCTTTTGCTGGCTCCTATGGCCGGAATAAGCGACCTGCCTTTCCGCCTCATCAACAGGTCGTTTGGATGCGGATTCGCATTTACCGAGATGATAAGCGCCGGTTCTCTAGTCCATAAAAGCAAAAAAACATTGAAAATGCTTTCTGCTCCAATAGATGACAGACCCCTGGGTGTCCAGATCCTCGGAAGCGACACTGAGATCATAAAAAGGGCACTGGATATCCTATCGGCGTATGCTTTCGATATGATTGATTTTAACTGCGCATGTCCGGCAAGCAAGGTTGTAGCAAAGGGGAATGGGGCCGGACTGCTCAGAGACCCTGTAAAGCTGCAAAAGCTCCTGAAGGTAATCATCGAAAACACCAGCTTGCCTGTGACAGTCAAGATACGCTCCGGCTGGGACGAAACATCCGTCAATGCAGTAGATATGGCCCTCTCTGCACAGGATGCAGGCGTGAGAGGGGTTTTTATACACGGCAGGACTAAGTTGCAGGGATATAGCGGAAGGGTCGATTATGACATAATAAGAAAGGTAAAAGAGTCCCTGGAAGTGCCTGTGATTGCAAGCGGTGACGCACTGACGCCGGGCCTAATCAAGAAACTGTTTGATGATTCGGGGTGCGACGGTGTCGCCGTTGCAAGGGGTGCGCTCGGGAATCCATGGATATTTCGTGAGACAACTGAGTATCTGAAGGACGGAACGATGCGTTTAAAGCCGACTGTCGATGAAATAGCCCAAACAATGAGAGAGCATCTTGCCTTGAATGTCGCATTCCATGGGGAGAAGACAGGGGTGATGCTCTTCAGAAAATTCTTTGGATGGTATTCGAGGGGAATGGCGGTAAAGGAGCTGAAAGGCAGGGCCTTTCGTGCAGAGACACAAGATGAAATGCTGCGCTTGATAGATGGAGTACGGGATCTGCCGTCCGGTTGTCCGGAGATAACTGCTGTTAAATAATAAGCAACTTTAAGGAAGGGGTACTCAATTAATTGAGCTTTTCAGAAATCCCTCAACCGTCTCTCTTATCCTATTCTGTATGTCATTAACATTTCCCGATGCGTCAATTACCCTGATCCTCCCATGCTCTTTTTCTGCGAGTTTTAGGAAACCGTCTTTTACCCTCTTGTGAAAATCGATCTCCTCGAGTTCTAACCTGTCGATCTTGTTTGCGCCCCTGTTGCGTCTCAGACCAGTTTCTGCATCAAGGTCGAGGAGGCATGTGAGGTCAGGCCTGAATCCTCCTGTTGCTATATTGTCGAGAGATTTCAGGAGTTTGAGGTCTATGCCCCTGCCATAGCCCTGATAAGCGGTTGTCGAATCGCTGAACCTGTCTGTTATGACAACCTTGCCGGCTTTTAAGGCAGGCAGGATCAGCTCATGTATATGCTGGGCTCGCGATGCATTGTAGAGCAGCAACTCAGTCAGGCTGCCCATCTCCCTATGTTCCACATTGAGTAGGACTTCCCGTATCCGTTTGCCGATCTGTGTGCCGCCCGGCTCTTCTGTGAGTAATACATCCTGTCCCCTGGCTTTGAGGTATTCAGCGAGGAGGCGTGCCTGCGTTGTCTTGCCGGTGCCCTCAATGCCTTCAAAGGATATAAAAAGACCCTTCAAGCGAGGGCCTCCTTTAGCCTCATGAGGAGCTGAAATATTTTCAGGGCCTCACTGATGTTCCTTGAGCCGGTCCCGCATGATGGTGTGAGGATTATCCTCGAGAGCAGCATATCCTGAGGTATCAGCTCTGAAAACCTTTCGAGCCTCTTTCTGAATTTGCGGATTATAGTTTCCGGGGTCTCTATGTTTATGTCATCAGAGGTCGGGATAATGCCCCATGCGAGCATGCCGCCATTATCAAGGAATCTCCTGATATTTTCATGGTACATGGCGAGGTTTTCGAAATATCCGTAGGCATCAAAATTTATTATCTCTACACCGCTCTCTATTATCAACGGCCATTCAGCGTTCCCGCAGCAGTGTATGCCTGCAATGCCTCCTGCGTTTTTGATGGCAGCAGCTGTCTCAGTCAGGAGCCTAAGGGATTCCTCTCTCGAAACGCCGAGGTATGTGCTGCTTCCTATAGCGGAGAGTATAGGTTCATCAATGAAAATAATGACATTCTCAGTATGTTGTTTCAACTGCTCAATCTGCCATCTTGCCTTTGCCTGCAAAAGCATAAGTGAGATCTGGCGGAGTTCCTCGTCAAAATAGGCAAGTCTGCCGGACCTGTCTTTGAGGCCGAGGGTGAAGGTGAGAGGGCCTGTTACCTGCCCCTTAAGCACTTCAAAGCGCTTCCCCCTGATTATCTTAAGGAATGCATGGAGGCCCTTAGCAAAGTCTTCGGAGACGGCGATCTTGCAGTCATCTGTGTATGTCTCGTAAAACCTCTCGAGCTCGTCGCTGTTATCACGCTCGACATATATATTTTCATGTTCATGGTCAATCCTGACAAACGGCATGCCCTCGGAGTATTGAGGTATCATCCATTCACGGAATGAAATCTTGGGAAGCTGGGGCCAGAAAGGGATGTCAAAGGCTTCGAGCGTGAGCCTGCATGCCTCTTCAGGGTCTACATGGGGGAGGCTTCCTATGCCGGTTGTTGATAATGGCTTTAGCACTTAAAAATGATACATCAAAAACCTGAAAAAACGCAAAACAACCGGAAGTCGCCCCCTCCTGTTTAAATTACTGCTGTTTACACTACTGTCCAAAATATCTCTTTGAAGGGCTGAAGGCCGAAGAAACATAATAACGACACCTTATAAAGTTAATCCACGTCTAATATCCATAAAAGAATCTTCACTCAGATGTCAATTACCTTACATATCAATATGAGTTCTAACATCTTAATATCATGTCGATCTTATTATGTTTATGAGGTCTTCAGCCCTTTTGTTGTCTTTATTTTAGACAGGGCTTTGCTGTTTAGAGCGTATATCCGCTTTCTTCGTGCTGGCTCAGGTCGAGACCCATAACCTCTTCCTCATCAGAGACCCTAATCCCGATAGTCCAATCTATTATTTTTAGCAGGACCACAGTAATTACAAACGAATAGACTGCTACTACTCCTATGACTGCTGCAAGTGCTGATATGCCGGACGTTAAATGGACGACTACACCTCCGGCAAAGTCAAGTGCCCCCATTTTCTTAAGCCACCCGCCATTGCCCCATACCCAGTGGGCAACAGGGTCATATACTATGGTTGACTAGAGTGGTTGACTAGAGCAATGTGAAAATAAAGAAGGCAGAGAATTTCATCCTCTGCGGCTCCTTTTGGTTAAGGGTATGATAATTGCTTTTATTAAGTAGAGAAGTGTGAGAGCCAGAAATGTGCCAGATATATCGCATTGATTTTAAAGGATAATTTTTTGGTCTCGAAAGCAGAGTTCCTACAAAAATGTAGGTTTTTTGTCATATAGCTGATTTATCTTTTAGATACAGAACGATAGCAAATCCTACAAAATTGTAGGAAATACATTTTTGTGTCGCCTCTGTTTAGGTGAATCAAGGCCTTTTAAGGCTTTTGCTCTAATTTTTTTGAGCCCTTCCTTGAGTACTCATTTGTTTTGCAATTAACCGCTGTTTGATATAAAATTGTATTGTTCTTTAACAAAACCACATTGAAATCAGTGAGATTTGGGTTGAAGGAAGGCGGATGGCTCGAAAAAATAAGAATATCAGAGAGATCGCAAAGGACGTAAAGCTCCTCATCCTCGATGTGGATGGTGTCCTCACTGACGGAAGCATTATCCTTGACAGTAATGGCAATGAAATCAAGGCCTTCCATGTAAGGGACGGTCATGGCATAAAGATGCTGCAGAAGGCCGGGGTTGAAGTGGCTATTATCACAGGAAGGCAGTCAAAGGTTGTTGAGATAAGGGCTCAGGAGCTTGGCATAACTGAGCTTTTTCAGGGACGCAACGAGAAGCTCCTTGCACTCGAGCGCCTGAGGGAGAAGTTTGACCTCTCTTACGAAGAGATAGCTTATATCGGAGATGATGTTGTTGATATACCGGTCTTAAGAAGGGTCGGGTTCCCGATAGCTGTTAAAGATGCTGATGGTGAAGCAAAGACACATGCTGTTCTGATTACGAAAAATTGCGGGGGCAGAGGGGCTGTGCGTGAGGTCTGCGACTTGATACTCAAGTCAAAGGGCCTGTGGAAGTCTCTGATGGGAGAATACCTTGGAACTTAACCTACCTACGATACTTACGCTGAGCAGGATAGTC
This sequence comes from Thermodesulfovibrionales bacterium, assembly GCA_919901585.1. Taxonomy (GTDB): domain Bacteria; phylum Nitrospirota; class Thermodesulfovibrionia; order Thermodesulfovibrionales; family UBA9159; genus CAKKPH01. The sequence continues at coordinate 4,599 of CAKKPH010000205.1, forward strand.
TTAATTCCCTTCTTCGTAATAATAACGCCTTATAGCCCAATCCTCGGGGTTGTGATATTCGGCATTGCGTCACTTACTGACTTCCTCGACGGCTACCTTGCACGCAAAAAGGGGCAGATAACCAAATTCGGCATAATCTTAGACCCGATTGCCGACAAGTTTCTTGTGATATCCGCCCTGATCCTGCTTGTCGATATGGGGAGGCTCTCTCTCTGGGTCGCAATTATTATAATAGCGCGCGAGTTCCTTATTACCGGCCTGAGGGTTGTGGCCCTGTCAAAAGATATAGTTATACCTGCAGAGGTCGGCGGCAAGCTTAAGACTGTCTTCCAGATAACCGCAATATTATGTCTGATAGTTGATATGAGTTTTTTGGGGATAGACCTTTATGACATCGGCACCCTGCTGATATGGGTGGCAGTAGTGCTGTCAATAGTCTCAGGCTTTAAATATACGGTCTCGTTCTGGAAGAGGATATGATGCTTTTATTTCTCATAGTTATTGGCTTTGTAATCGGATCTGTCCCCTTTGGCCTCTTGATAGCGAGGATTAAAGGGATTGACCTGAGGAAGACCGGAAGCGGGAATATAGGGGCGACCAATGTACTCAGAGCTGTAGGCAAGGTCCCTGCCCTCCTTACGCTGATTGGTGATATTCTCAAAGGCACGATTGCAGTCGCCTTAGGCGGATATTTCCTCGATAGCCGGCTGATGGAGGGCATTGTTGGGCTGGCTGCAATAGCAGGACATAATTTTCCCTTGTTCCTTGGATTTAAGGGTGGGAAAGGAGTCGCAACCAGCATTGGCGTCCTGATTCTTTTTGCGCCGAAGGCCGCTCTTATAACGCTAGCACTATGGCTTGGAGTTGCGCTTATAACAAGATATTCTTCTCTGGGTGCGATAGTATCCTTCGGTTTGTTGCCTCTAAACGTATATCTGTTCGACTACACAAAAGAGAAGCTCATAATCTCTGTCATTATTGCTTCCCTCCTCCTAATCAGGCATTCAGTGAACATAAAAAGGCTTTTAAACGGCAGCGAATCAAGGATAGGCGAGAGGGTGTAGTGTCTGTTTTTTGGAGATACAGCATCTTCATTGTTGTTATATAGGCAGTCTTATCCGGTATTTATCAGGATGCCGCTTTTGGTAACACTAAGGATGAGCTTTATGAAGCGAGGCTTGACATGGGCCTCCGTAATACTGATGAATACTCCTATTATCTTCTTAAACTGGCTCTCGATGATAAGGTCAGGGCACAGGAACTCCTTGAAAGGGAGATGAGATATTCGCCTGACCTCCCTGCTGTTTATTTTGGCCTCGCAGGCAAAAACTGTTCGATATCATCTCTGTATGTGGGCCTCGAGTACTTCAGGCTGGGCTTAAAGGCGTATGGAAGGAATTTCTGGTGGAGGTTCAGCCTGAAAGGTCTCTTTTACCTCGGCCTGATGGTCTCTTATATAGCGGCAATGCTGGTATTGTTCCTTATACAGTATCCTTCAGAGCTAAGGCTGTTGTTACATGATGTTAAAGAGGAAAAAAGGACGTCTGTTCTGTTTTTATTGTTGATAATCCTCTCCCTGCTCGGCCCGTTTGCATTTGTAGTAGGATTTTTTTTGTAACAGGCTTATATTTGAGGAGATCGAACAGGGTTCTGGTCTACCTGTCTTTTGTTCTGCTTTTCATATCCCCTTTTTTCGAGAGGACGATCAGTGTCTTTCTGTCAGCTCCCTCTAAGGAGACAAGGGCTGTTGTTAGCGTGAACGAGGGCAGGGGCAACACATACGCACTCTCAGTCCTAAAGCCTGATAAAGGCTTTGTCCCTTCTTTTTCGCTTGCGCTCGCACTCAAAAGGGAAGGCCATTATGCTGAGGCCATTGGCCTTTACAGAAAACTTGCGAAAGACCTTACAGACCCGGCCATTCACGTTAACCTCGGCAATCTCTATTATGCTACTGGAGATACTGAGAGTGCCGTTAATTCTTACCTTGAATCTCTAAAGGTAAGGCCTCTTGTATCTGCCTATTATAATCTTAGCCAGATCCGGAGGGAGTCCTTTGACTTTGCAAAGGGTGACGAATACTTTCTTGAGGCAGCGGGAATTGACCATCAGGCTGTCTCAAGGCTTACTTTGATCTCAAACAGCAACCCGAACCGTTTTGTTGCAGATGAGGTCCTCCATGCAAAAGATGTCTGGGAGTATGCAATGACACCAAACGGCAGGGAGGGGTTTGGTTTTAGAGATTGGATGGTCTTTGCAGCGGCAATTACCCTTGCAATCACATTCTATTTTTTTGATAATTGGGTGAAGCTAAGGGCATACAGGTGCAAGAGGTGTGGAGAGGTGGTATGCAGCAGGTGCAACAGGGCGCTTACCTGGGGAGGGCTATGTCCTGACTGCTACAGGTCATTTATCAGGATGGATGGCCTCGACCCGAGGGAGAGGGTCTCAAAGCTGCTTTCAATGACCTTTTTGTCACTTACGGACAAAGGCATTATCGAGGCTGTTGCAGCAGCCCCTCTTGTGGCTGATGAAATAATTGCGCCTGTAAAACTGAGGGATAAACGGGACACCTACTTGCGTTTCATGCCGGCAATAGTATTCACAGTAGCGTTTATCCTCTCCATGATCGCTTCACCACTGCTGAACGGCAGTCAGGGGAAAATGCTGAAGGCAGTAAGGGATATCGAGATTGAGGTTTTTTGCTGAAGAGTATAAGCAGATAAACGGAGCATACCCGGAAGGTCTTAATCAGAATAATAAGGCAGACCCATGGGGAAGGATGTATGTTTATATGGCAGAAGATGGTGGAGTCATAATATTCAGCACCGGCCCTGACGGGAAAAAAGGCACTGCGGATGATATATACTGAAAAGGTTCAAGGCTTAGAGTTACGGATATGTGACCAGTAACTTGCAGCTGTTTCAATATGAGAGATAAGAAAAACGAAAAGGCTGTTATCCTCTTAAGCGGCGGTGTTGACTCATCAACAACACTGGCTATGGCTAAGGCAGAAGGCTATGCCCTATATGCAATAAGTTTCGATTACGGCCAGAGGCACTTGAGGGAGCTTGAATCTGCAAAGATGGTTGCTGAAAACCTTTCTGTCGAAAAACATCTTGTCGTAAACTTTGATCTCAGAGAGATAGGCGGTTCAGCGCTGACTGCTGATATCGAAGTGCCTAAGAAAGCGAAAAGTGAAGAGTTGGGAGTTATGGATTCAGACCCCGAACTCCCAACTCCGAACTCCGAACTAATTCCAATCACCTACGTCCCTGCACGTAATACCATATTCCTGTCCTTTGCACTTGGTTGGGCAGAGGTCCTCGGGGCTGCAAGTATATATATAGGGGCCAATGCCGTTGATTACAGCGGCTACCCTGATTGCAGACCTGAGTACCTTAAGGCCTTTGAAGATATGGCAAATCTTGCGACAAAGGCTTCTGTAGAGGGGAAGGGAAGATTCAGCATAAAGGCCCCGCTTCTCTATATGACAAAGGCTGAGATAATAATGAAAGGCTCAGAACTCGGTCTTGACTACTCCCTCACTTGGAGTTGTTATGACCCTCAGCCTGCTGACGCAGGAGTTCAAAGATCAAAGATCAAGGTTCAAAGTAAAAACTCTAAACTCCTTGCGCCGAACTCCGAACTCCGAACTGTTTTCGTTCCCTGCGGCAGGTGTGACAGCTGTCTCTTCAGGGCAAAGGGGTTCAGGGAGGCCGGTATCATTGACCCGCTTTTGTCCGGCTAAAAGGGGGAGATTTTCCGAAGTTTATATAGAACAATAGTTTAGGTTATTCGAATTTTATTGTTGACTTCCGTTTGATTTTTAGGTATATTTAATAAAATTCTATAAGGAGGTGTTTTATATGAGAAT
>CAKKPH010000206.1 GCA_919901585.1 Thermodesulfovibrionales bacterium
CTCGAGTTCACGAACCCTGCACCAGTCTTTCTTGTAATCATCAAGTTTCTTATCCCACTCGTCATAGTATGCGGTTCTTCTGAAACGTATCTCTTCTTCAAGCTCTGCGATTATTACCTTAAGCTTTTCGAATATCTCATTAAGTCTGGCCGGCTCGGTCACCTGCCATAACAACACTTCTGACTGAGGGCCTTCGGAGTCCTCAAACCTATTTATCGCCTTCTCAACAAGGTCGCGCTTAACCTCCATCTGTCTTTCACTAAAGCGCTCCACCATGTCCATAATCAGCCTTGACATACCGGCACGGGCCTCTTCAATGAGCTTGAAATCAAGAACTCCTCTGTAAAATACCCGGTCCTGGGCCTCCCGGTTTCCACATACATCGCAGGCTGCCTCCCCGTCAAGAGACTCGAAAATCTTAACGGTCAGGTCCAGGACATCTCTCACCGAACACTCAGGAGTCAGTACCTTGGAGAGGGACTCTTTCAGTAACTGCATCAATCTGCAGTCTGGTGCTGCAGAAGTGCCCAACTGCTCAGACACCCGGAAACTCAGAGACTCAAATACTGATTGTCTTACTTCTCTCCTCTGAGAGAGTTGTTTGAGATAAGACTCCATAATCATCCGCCTGTCTTTTTCAAGGCCGGGATACTGCAGGCCCATCAGAAAGTCAACCCGCTCATCTTCAAGGAATTCAAAAATCCTGAAGGCAGGGATGGGGTCTTGAAAGATTTCAAGCCTCTTCAGGTCGGACAGGCTCAATTTAAATGTGCCGAACTGCATGTGGGCCAGTTCATGAGTCAGGGCCCATTTATAGGTCTTAAAATTCAAATTCTCTTCCTTAAATAGCTCTATCCTCGGGGGCAGGAAGACCCTTGCGCCGTCCGTTACAGAAAAAAACCTGCTGAGTCCCGGAAGGTTTTTATAAAAAATGGAAGATGTCCTTATCTGAATTTCCCTGCCGAAAAGGGCCGCGGCATAAGAGCTGAGCACAGCATATATATCACTGAGTTCAAGACCCTTTACAAGCGTCTCCATCTCTTTCCGGCTTGCTCCTGTCAGGAGGGAAAAGTATGCGGTACCTTTTTCTTTTTTCTCTTCAGTGATTTCGAGACCTTTTTCGACCCAGTTTTCAAGGTCCTGCATAGAGAGGCGTCCGAGTACCTGAGGGGCGGACTTGAAGTACTGAATAGCAAGGTCAAGCACCTTGCTTTTCCCTGCGTGAGTCCCCTGGGCAAGCATGCTATGAACGCTGTAGCCCGCCTTGACGCGAGGGCTTTTCTCTACGAGATGTATACCGAGACGCGCCCACCTCTCCAGGTCGCAGGGGTCTATTTTTTTCACCACCTCCAGACTCGACTTGAAATACTCTTTGGCAGCCTTCCATGACGTCCCGGCTATCTGCACTCCCCAAAGGGCCCATTCATCCCATTTGCCGGGACCAAGGACTTCGATAACCGGCGGGCTCGATTCAAAGTACTGTATCGCCACATCCTGGTCAATATCAGCAAGGGCCTTGCCGTTCTTCAGCCACTTGGCGATATCCTCGCTGGACATGCCTGAAACAAGAGGCAGCTTCTTGTATGCGTGCTCAACAACGCTCCATTTTGACTTGCCCATTTCAAGCAATTCCAGCAGCGCATTCCGCCGCGCAGCCGGATCCTTAAGAGAGGAGAGCGTGTCATACCCTGTCTGGAGCAGCCACAAGGAAAAGGACGGACCGAGTGAAGAAAAAGAATCGATGAGACGGATATAGGCCTTCATTCCATCTTCATCAATCAACGGGCCTATCCTTTCGATTGTCTGTTCGACAAGCTCCTGGTGTCCAATCTTTTCGATAAGGCTCTTGGCCATATCGGCTACAATGATATGCCCTGGAGCTGACATCATAGTATTGCCGCCACTATCTCCTCAAGGACTTTCTGCATATCCGGGTCATCCGTTATGGGACTGATGAGGGAAACAAAGCAGGCGCGCCGTTGATCAACCCCTTTATGTATCAATGATCCGGCATAGATTAAGAGCCGTGTGCTCACACCTTCATCCAATCCCCTGCCTTTCAGCCCGCGAAACTTCTCCGCTATCTTTCTCAGGTTCGAGGCTACCTTTCTGTCAACACCGCTTTCGTGCACAACGATCTCTTCCTCGAGCTCGGCTGTCGGATAATCAAACTCAATAGAAACAAAACGCTGCTTGGTGCTCTGTTTAAGGTCCTTAAGTACTGTCTGGTATCCTGGATTGTATGAGATGGCAAGCATGAAACTATCGACCGCCTCTATGATCTGACCCCGTTTTTCGAGAGGGAGTACCCTCCTGTCATCTGTCAGCGGGTGTATTATCACAGTAGTGTCTTTTCTTGCCTCGACTACCTCGTCGAGATAACATATGCCTCCGTATTTCACAGCAAGAGAAAGGGGTCC
>CAKKPH010000207.1 GCA_919901585.1 Thermodesulfovibrionales bacterium
AGAACATATCGTCAAAAGAGAGGAAAAAGCGGGTAATGTCGCTTCTGAATGCTGTCGGAATGCTCGAGCAAAAAAACAAATATCCGGACCAGATCTCAGGCGGCCAGAAGCAGAGGGTGGCTGTTGCGAGGGCGCTTGTCACCAACCCTAAGCTTGTACTCGCTGATGAACCTACAGCAAACCTTGACCACTCAACTGCCTATATGGTGATAAACCTTATGAAGAAAATGAGGGATGAATTCAACACAACCTTTATATTCTCGACTCATGACCAGAAGATAGTCGGAGAGGCAGAGATAATCTTCACGCTTGAGGACGGTGAGCTTAAAGGCAAGCATATCGCAGGAGGCAATAACTAATGGGCAACATCCTCAAGATCGCCATAAGAAACCTCCTGAGATATAAGAGAAGGACATTATTGACGGCCTCACTGATCACGATCGGCGTTGTCTTTGTCCTCGTATTCATATCTGTTTCGGGCTCATTCAAGATCATGATGATAGGCCAGATTACGGATTCGATGATGGGGCACGTGCAGGTTCATAAGAAAGGCTATGTTGCGTCGATCGAGAATCTGCCTCTTAACCTCAACCTCAAATCAGGCTCAGTCAGCAGGCTGGACGATATACTCAGCCGGCAGTCCGAGATAGAGGCTTATTCCCCGAGGATTAAGTTCGGAGGCATGTTCAGCAATTTCACCGAGACCACGAACATCAGGCTGAACGGCATATACCCTGAAAAAGAATTCAGGACTGTCCCTCTTCTGTCTTCAAGGATTATCGAAGGCAGAAAAACGCTTGAACGCGGTGAAATAGTGATTCCTGTCCTGCTCGCTCAGGGCATGAAGGTCAAGGTCGGCGATGCGGTCGTTGTAGTTGCGACCAATCAGGACGGGTCTGTGAACGGCAGGCAGTTCAAGGTTTCGGGCATACTCGAAAGCGCTACAGGGCCTGGAGGCAGGGACGGCTATCTGCATATTGAAGACGCCAGGGAGCTCCTTCGCATGGACGAAATGCAGATAAGCGAAATCGCTGTCAGGTTAAAGAACTTTAATAAACTCCACCAGTTCAGCAGCAAGCTCGAAGGCCTTTTATCAAAAGACTTGAATAAGGAGGGAAAGCCCGTTTTCGAGGTGCATACTTGGGAAAAGCTCTCTCCCTTCTTTACGATCGCAAGGATGATAGACATCATGACCTTTTTCATCAAGCTCATGCTGATAGCGATCGTCCTGATCAGCATCATGAATGTGATGATAATGGCTGTATATGAGAGGATAAGGGAGATAGGCACTATCGCTGCGATGGGCACACTCCCGGGCAAGATACTTTCGATGTTCATCATAGAGGGCTTCTGCCTCGGCATTGCAGGTGCGATAATCGGGAATACCGCAGGTTCAATAATTATATTCATACTGAACATTGCAAAGATAACCTTTGATTTCGGACAGCAGAAGGGACTCATCCTTCAGGCAAACATAAACCCCTCGGACCTTCTGTTCATATCAGTGACCGTGATTATAGTTTCAGTTATAGCAAGCCTCCAGCCAGCGTTCAAGGCGTCACGGATGGAGCCCATAAAGGCGCTGAGGCATGTGTAGGAGGAATGCTGTGAAAAAGACCGCGTTACTAACAATAAAATCACATTGTAGCCATCCTGTCATGCCGGCTTGTCCGGCATCTTTCTTGCGATTCCGAACAAGTCTGAAGGATTCCCGACAAGCGGGAATGACAAAGAGCAGTATTACTTATGACCTTATTATTATCGTAAGCCTCATGGCCATGCTCCTCGTTTCTCCTGCCTATGCCGTTGACGGAACTGCGCTTCTCAAGCAGATAGACAGGAATCTCAACCCTGAGTCTTACGAGATGTACAGGAAGCTCATCAACATCGAGCCGGACGGCAGCAAGAAGGAATTCACTCTCTTTTCTGTAAAGAAAGGCGCCGACAAGGTAGCCGCCCTCTTCCTTGCGCCGGCAAGCGAGAAGGGCAGGAGCACCCTGAGGCTCGGAGATAACATGTGGCTCTACATACCGAATGTCGGCAAGCCTATCCGCATTACAAGCCTTCAGTCGGTTGTCGGCGGCGTATTCAATAATGCAGACATCCTCCAGCTCGACTATGCTGCAGAATACAATGTCGAGAAGACCGAAGAGACAGGCAATGAGTATCTCCTTCATCTCAAGGCAAAGACAAAGACCGTTGCCTATGACAGGATTAGGCTCTGGGCAGACAAAAACAAAAAACTTCCGGTAAAGATAGAGTGCCTGACTGAGGCGAACATGCTTATCAAGACCCTATATTTCAAGGATGTTAAAGAGTTCGGTGGAGGCATAGCCAGGCCGTCGGTCATCGAGACCGACAGCCCGCTGTATAAGGGCTATAAATCAGTCATGATATACGCGAATATTAAAAAGCGTGATTTCAAAGACGAGGTCTTCACCCTCATCTTCATGCCGAATATAGAATCGCTGAGATAGATGATAAAGACTGCAATCACTTTTTGTTTCTGTTTGTTGCTTATTGTTTGTTGCCTGAGGTCCGTCAGTTTTGCCGAAGAATACAAATTCGACATCTCCGAGATAGAGAAAAAGCCTTACCATCTCGGCGGATACATCGAACTCAGCCCTTCCCTTTCTGGATTGGATAGAGACGCATCGCTTTATAAGCTGAAATTCTATAACCGCGAGGAAGGCAGCGCAATTGAAGAATACAATGCTAACCTCCAGTTAGAGGGCAGTTATGAAAAGGGCATCTCAAAACTTTATATAAAGACAAACACCGATTACAAAAAATCATACCTCGGCGACTCACAAAAAACAATGGTTTATGAGGGTTATCTTTCGCTAAAGCCATCGTCTTCCTTAACAGTAGACATCGGCAAAAAGACCCTGAAATGGGGCAAGGGTTATGCGTGGAACCCTGTGGCGTTTGTCGACAGGCCCAAGAACCCTGACGACCCGGAACTGAGCCTTGAAGGATTTATCGTCGCATCGGCAGATTATATCAAGAGCTTCAGCGGGCCGTTGAAGACAGTATCATTCACCCCTGTCATAATCCCGGTTTATGACCATCTTAATGACACGTTAGGAACAAAGAACAGGCTGAACTTCGCAGGGAGGCTCTACCTCCTCTTTTACGATACTGATATTGATTTCATCTTTCTCTCAGGCGGCAGCAGGACTACCCGTTATGGCGTGGACTTCTCCCGTAATATCACACCCAGTTTTGAGATACACGGAGAATTCGCATTTATAAATGATTACAAGAAGAAATTTATCGACGGCAGCGGAAATGCATATGATTCTGTCTATGACGCAAAGAGTTATTTATTGGGAATCAGATATCTCACTGAGAAGGACACGACATATATATTTGAGTACTACCACAACGGCACAGGCTTCACCGTCGATGAAATGAATGACTACTTTCCATATATTGACAACGGATATAACACATACCTCTCAACCGGCAATGACTCTGCCCTTAAAAGAGCGTCTTCATTGACAGAAGGAAACTACGGTAGGATGAACCCTATGAAGGATTATCTCTATCTGCGCATCAGCCAAAAGGAGCCTTTTGACATACTCTACCTTACGCCGTCCATTACGGGGATATGCAATATTAATGACAGCAGCTTCTCGTTATCGCCCGAACTCCTTTATACAGGCATCACCAACCTTGAATTGAGGCTCAGGATGACCTTTATTGCCGGCGAGCGTTATTCGGAGTACGGCGAAAAGCAGAATAACTACCGCACGGAATTCAGGGCAAGATACTACTTCTGATCAGACCTTTCGAGATATCTCCCGGAAGGGCTGGAGGCCGAAGAAACATAATAACGACACCTTATAAAATTAATCCACGTCTAATATCCATAAAAGAATCTTCACTCAGATGCCAATTGCCTTACATATCAATACGAGTTATAACATCTTAATATCCTGTCGATCTTATTATGTTTATGAGGTCTTCAGCCCTTCCTGTTGTCTTTACTTTAGGCAGCTCTGATTTCTGATATATTCAGGAGGCCGGCAGACCACCGGTTCTATAGTCCTCAGGTGCCGCCGTAGCCTATGGTCACCTTGTCTCCCTCAACAATCACCGGCACCTTAGAAACACCCTCTGTGAGTTTCAGTAGATTTTTAAGCTTCTCCTTGCTCAGCAGCACATCAAAATATACGGCATCCTTATAGTCCGCCCGGGCCTTCAGTGTATATGGTCAGCCCTCTTTTCCATAAATGATTATTTTCCCTGACATCGCTTGTTTCTGCCTCGTCTCCTGTATTCTGTATTCTGTATTCTGGTTATCTCGCTTTAGCTATTTTTGACCTTTGCGGCATCTTTTATGAGGGCCTGGCCTATCACATTTCTCTGTATCTGATTGGTACCCTCGTATATCTGGAGGATCTTTGCGTCTCGCATCATCTTTTCAACAGGGTACTCCCTCATATAGCCTGAACCGCCCATTACCTGTACGGCATTTGTAGCCACGCGCATCCCCACGTCTGTTGCAAAGACCTTCGCCATTGCAGACTCTTTTGATACATCCTTTATACCGCTGTCAATAAAGCGTGCAACAGAATATACGAGAGACCTTGCGGCCTCGATATCTGTAGCCATATCTGCAAGCATGTGCTGTATAGCCTGAAAACTTATTATGGGATGACCGAACTGCACACGCTGGCGCGCAAACTTCACTGCCTCATCAAATGCGCCCTGAGCAACGCCTACTCCCTGTGCGCCGACGCCTGTCCTCGAACTGTCGAGGGTCTTCATCGCAACAATAAAGCCCATGCCCTCCTTTGCTATCAGGTTTTCCTTTGAGACCCTGCAGTTGTCAAATACGAGCTCGCTCGTGACTGAGGCCCTTATCCCCATCTTCTTCTCTTTCTTCCCGAAGGTAAAGCCCGGCGTGTCTTTCTCTACAATAAAGGCTGAGGCGCCCCTCGGCCCCTTTGATTTGTCGGTGATGGCTATTATCGTATAGATATCGGCAGCCCCGCCATTTGTGATCCACTGTTTTGTGCCGTTTATAACATATTCGTTCCCCTCAAGCCTTGCCGTTGTCTGTATGCCTGCAGCGTCACTTCCGGCATTTGCCTCTGTCAGGCCAAAGGCTACAAGCTTCTTTCCTGCTGCAATATCAGGGAGGTATTTTTTCTTCTGTTCGTCAGATCCGTTCAGGAGTATCGGAAAGGTCCCGAGCGCGCTTGCAGCGTATGATGTCGAGACACCGAGGCATGCCCTCGAGATCTCCTCTATTGCAATACAGAGTTCAAGGCAGCCCTTGCCGAGGCCTCCGTACTTTTCGGGTACGAATATCCCGAACAGGTCTGACTGTGCAAGCACTTTCATTATCTCCCAGGGAAACTCCTCTTTCTCGTCGAGCTCATGCCTGACAGGTACGATCTTTTCCTCGGCTATCTGCCTTGCAAGGTCTCTTATCATTATCTGTTCTTCAGT
>CAKKPH010000208.1 GCA_919901585.1 Thermodesulfovibrionales bacterium
ACAAAGCCCTATACGGTGGTTGAGTTCGCCAAGATACTGCATGAGGTGATAACTAAGTAAGCATCGCTCTCCGTTATCACTTTGAGATGTAAGGCAACTGACAGCTGCTTCACATTATCTGCAGTGTCAATAAGGCCCCGATAATTATAATAGTAGCAGCCACATACGTTTTAAAGGTCTTAATGGAGATTTTCTTCAAGAGTCCCTTTCCTGCGAATGTCCCTGCGAATGCAGAGGCGGTTGTGATGATGAGGAGGAATGTATTGTTTGTAAGAATGTCCTGATTGTTGTATATGTAAACAGGAATTCTCGTCACATCAACGACAGATGCGATTATCGCTGCTGTGGCAACAAAGGCCTCTTTAGAAATGTTGTAATTGAGCAGATAGGCGCTGCGGATTGCGCCCTGATTGCCGACAAAGCCTCCGAGAAGTCCTGATAGAAAGCCCCCGATGAAGTCTATCTTTTGAGGAAGCCTCAGTTTTTCGCCGAAACCTGTCGCCTCTTTCAGGCCTAAGAATACGAGCGATATGCCAAGCAGGATCTTTACGAGAGATGAGTCCATTGTCCCCTGAAAAAACGCTCCGATGAATGCGCCGAGGAGTGTTAATACGCCGAACCGCTTTAAGATATCCATGCTCACATGCCTGCTGAACAGAGAAAGCTTGAGGAGGTTATTTAAGAGATGCACAACAGCAACGATCAGTATGGCGATCTTAACATCGTAAAAGATAAGAAAGACCGGAGTAAGGATTGTTGCCAGCCCGAAGCCTGTCATGAGGGTAAGGACAGCAGCAAGGAAGGCGGCAGCGACCGGAATTAAAATGCTTATCTCCATCAATCCATCACCTCTTCAACAAGTTCAGCGATCCTCTCCTTGGCTTTTGATAGTGCCTTTAAGCCCATGGGTGTCGTCCTGTAATACCTCCTTATCTTTCCGTTGATGTTTTCTGAAAGAGATTCCAGGAGCTTTTCTTCCTCAAGCTTGTGGAGTATGGGATAGATCGTTCCTGGACTCAGCCTGTAGCCATGCATACCGAGCTCTTCAATGAGCCAGAGGCCATATACCGGCTCTCTGGAAGCATGGTGCAGGATATGAATCCTTATGAAACCTAAAAAGAAGTCTCTGATCATTTTTATATTTCACTTTTAAGTTTGTTATGCTATTGTATCAGAACTCGATAACGGAAAGCAATAATATAACGTTTGCAATGAACGACAACAATCAGAATAAAAACGGTGTCACAGAACTGATCGGGTTATTCCTTAAACTCGGGATAATAGCGTTCGGCGGCCCCGCAGCGCATATCGCCATGATGGAAGAAGAGGTGGTAAACCGCAGGAAATGGATAACGAGGGAGCATTTCCTTGACCTCGTTGGAGTGACAAATCTAATCCCGGGCCCTAACTCCACAGAGATGGCAATCCACATCGGATATATAAGAGGAGGGCTTTTAGGGCTTGTTGTTTCAGGTCTGTCATTCATCATACCTGCGGTGATTATTACCGGAATCCTTGCATGGGTGTATGTCAGCTATGGGTCTGTCCCGCAAGTTGCGCCCTTCCTTTTCGGCATTAAGCCGGCAGTTGTTTCTGTTATCCTCGTGGCTGTTATCCGATTGGGCAGGACAGCGGCAAAGAATACGCTGTTAATGCTTATAGGGATAGCCGTTGCCGCAGCATCTCTGTTGGGAATGAACGAAATACTGGCTTTGCTTTCAGGTGGTGTCATCGGGATTATTCTTTATTGGGTGAAAGGACCTGGAAACAAAAAAGTCTCAGGATGGATAATCCCGCTTCTGAGCCAGTCCTTTGGTCTATTAAAAAGCAGTGATGCGAAGGCGGCAGTGGCAGTCTCAGCCGCAGGAATTGCAGGCGTATCTTTATGGAAGCTGGGATTATTCTTTCTTAAGGTAGGGTCAGTCCTCTATGGCAGCGGCTATGTCCTTATAGCCTTCCTTGAGGGAGGACTTGTGAAGGACTATGGATGGCTCACGCAGCAGCAGCTTCTTGATGCCATTGCCATCGGGCAGTTCACCCCCGGCCCTGTTCTAAGCACTGCGACCTTTGTCGGTTATGTTGTTTCAGGTTTTCCTGGCGCCGCAATAGCTACATGTGCAATTTTTCTGCCTTCATTTGTTTTTGTTTTAATACTGAATCCTATCATCCCCCGCCTCAGGGCGTCAAAAATAATATCGGCATTTCTTGATGCCGTAAATATCAGCGCTATTGGTCTTATGGCTGCTGTTGTCGTTCAGCTTGCCGGTTCGGCAGTTACAGACTGGAGGGCTGTTATTATTGCTGCCGGCACTGCCATTGCAGGACTACGTTTTAAACTGAACACAGCATGGCTTGTGGCAGGAGGGGCAGTTATGGGATGGGTTTTGAAGGTTATATAGAAGGGGGCAGGCTGACGCCTGCCCCCTTTGGGCATTGATTTATAGTCCGTCAGCCTGGTGGGGGTGTAGGGACAGTGTCAAAATACCGAACCTCTTTTAAGATATCCATGCTCACATGCTTGCTGAACAGAGAAAGCTTGAGGAGGTTGTTTGAGAGATGCACGACAGCTACGATCAAAATAGCGATCTTCACATCGTAAAAGATAAGAAAGACCGGAGTAAGGATTGTTGCCAGTCCAAACTCTGTCATGAGGGTAAGGACAGCAGCAAGAAAGGCGGCAGCGACCGGAATTAA
>CAKKPH010000209.1:0-7665 GCA_919901585.1 Thermodesulfovibrionales bacterium
TGAAGGGTATCTTGATCATACTGCCGATAATTATTGGTGCAGTCAAAAGGCTGCTTATAATGAAGTTCTTTTTCAGATCATTGTATTCTTTTTCCCTTAGTTCGCTCTCTCTGTCACTAAAGTCCTCAGTTATCTGGACTGCAGTGTAGCCGGCATCGCTTATCACCCTTTTGAAGTCGTTGAATCCAACAATAGTAGGTATGTATTCGACTGCGGCTCTTTCAGCAGCAAGGTTGACACTGACATTCAGGACTCCGTAAAGCCCTTTCAAGGCCTTTTCTACTGCTGCAACGCACGCAGCACAGGTCATGCCCTTCACGGCAAAATCGATCCTGCTTGTCAGCAGGCCATAGCCTTCTGCCCTTACTGCCCCGTAAATGGTATTGAGGTCGACAGGGGTTTCTATTTCAAGCGTAGCCTTTTCGGTGGCGAAGTTGACATTCGAGCTCTTAACCCCTTCTATTTTGCCTGTAGCCTTTTCTACAGCAACAGCGCACGCAGCGCAGGTCATGCCTGTTATCGGGAGGTCAATCTTTCTCATGGTTACATTTTAAGTCCGGAGGGTTGTAGTTGTAAAGCATGAAGTATTGATTTATACTATTTTCATTGTCAGCTTAAATAGATTTTAATATTGGAGGCGTTAAGATGAGCAAACGTTTTATGCATTTATCCGATAGAAGAGGTTTTACGCTTATAGAGCTGCTGGTGGTTATGGTGATTATCGGCCTCCTCGCAGCACTCGTCGGCCCGAGGCTGTTTCCCAAACTCGGCAAGGGCAAGCAGTCTGCAGCCAAGGCGCAGATAGAGCTGCTCGGACAGGCGCTGGACCAGTTAAGGCTCGACGTCGGACGGTATCCTTCAACTCAGGAAGGCCTAAACGCGCTTGTTGTGAACCCGGGGATGGAGAAATGGGATGGCCCGTACCTTAAAAAGGGGATGCCGAATGACTCATGGGGCAAGCCATATCAGTATCAGTCCCCCGGAACTCATAGCGATTACGACCTTTTGTCATATGGGAGGGATGGTGTTCCCGGAGGTGAGGGCGAGGATAAGGACGTCACGAGCTGGGAATAATAAATAATATTCAAGGTTCAACCTTCAAAATACAAGCCTGAAGGCTGAAGGCTCAAGGTTTGCGAATACGCGAGATCTCGTGCTCGATCAGCGCTATTTTCTGGCTCAACTCCTTTACTTTGCCTTTCAGGTCGGATATAACGAGCGAAAAGTAGAGCAGGGCGAGAAGCAGGAAAAATACAACCCAGATAAAAATAAGGGCAGGGGGGTACCCGATCCCGAGCGTCCTGGCAAGAGGGTCAATAATCTTGTCTGCAACAGAGCTCGCCATTATGGCTATACTTATAATGAACCATGTTACCGAGAGTTCCTCCCTGAACTTCTTACGCCTCACCATCTCGAAGATTATCATGAAGAAGACCAGACCAAGACCGAGTATCAGGAGCCTTATTCCAATTGACATGCTATTTTCCTTCCTTTCTTAAAAGGACCATTATAATAGCAAGAGACATCTTTATAATATACAATAAAGGCCGGAGACCGCTATGCATTGATTTCTTGTCAGATTTGCCGACCATTACAACCGGTGCTTCTGCTATCCTGAACCTCTTTTTGTGCAAGGCCAAAATTATGTTGACATCAGGGTAGTCAAGGGGGTAGTTGTCGCCCTCTGAGAGATAAGTGAAGACATCCCTGTTTATCAACTGGAACCCTGATGTCGGGTCAGTGAAATTGCAGCCTGTGTAAATCCTTGCGATCTTCGAAAACAACCATATGCCGGTCTTTCTGAATATACCGACCCTGTAGCCTTTTTCTATAAAACGGGAACCGATTACAACGTCTGCACTCTCTTTCTGCATGACTGAGACCAGATTGGCGATGTATGAGGGGATATGCTGGCCGTCAGCGTCGACTGTAGCTGCATAATCATAGCCGTAGATTACCGCAAACCTGAAGCCTGTCTGGAGGGCAGCGCCATAACCGAGGTTAAAGGGCAGGTCAATCACCATTACATCCATGCCCCTTGCAGAAGAAGAGGTCAAGTCAGTCGAGCCGTCATTAATTATCAGGATATCAGCATAGGAGGCGTTTTTCCTGACATCTTCAATAACGCCTGCTATTGCCTTCTCTTCATTAAAGGCAGGTATGATAACGAGATATCTTTTAGCAGCATTATCCATGCGCTTCAGCCCAGTTCCTGCCATAGCCGGCCTCTACCCTCAATGGAACCCGCATGGTGACTGCAGACTCCATCTTTTCCTTTACAAGGTCTCTGACAAGCTCTATCTCTGATTCAGGCAATTCGAATACGAGCTCATCATGGACCTGCAGTATCATCCGTGCTCTGAGCCGGTTTTCCCTGATAGCATTCCAGATGGTTATCATGGCGATCTTTATTATATCAGCAGCGCTGCCCTGCACAGGGGAGTTTACAGCAAGCCTTTCGCCGAATGACCTTGTAGTCTGGTTCTTGCTGTTTATCTCAGGCACGAACCTTTTCCTGTTGAACATTGTTGTGACAAAACCGTTTCCCCTTGCTGTCTCAATCGCTGACTGCATGTATGCCTTGATGCCTGAATGCCTCTTGAAATAATTTTCGATGTAGGTCTTTGCCTCGCCTACAGAAATACTGAGCGCCTGAGAAAGGCCAAAGGGCGTCATCCCGTAGATAATGCCGAAATTTACTGTCTTCGCGATCCTTCTCATCTCCGGGGTCACTTTTCCAGGACGAATACTGAAAATCTCTGAGGCTACCCTTGAGTGGATGTCTTCATTGTTCATGAATGCATCTATCATATCCTCATCGCCGCTCAGGTGCGCAAGTATCCTGAGCTCTATCTGCGAATAGTCTACTGAAAGGAGAAGATTGCCGTCATCTGAGATGAAAGCCTCTCTCATCCTTCTGCCCCATTCACCTTTTACAGGTATGTTCTGGAGGTTCGGGTCGCTGCTGCTCAGCCTGCCTGTGGCAGTGGCTGTCTGGTTGAATGAGGTATGGATGCGTCCTGTTCCTGGGTTTATCAGGCCGGGTAGGACATCGGTGTAGGTCGATTTAAGTTTCGCAAGGCTCCTGTAGTCGAGTATCTCTTTCGGCAGCTCATGCTTCAGCGCAAGCTCTTCGAGCACGCTTAGCTCTGTTGAAAACCCGGTCTTTGTCTTCTTGCCGGGAGTAAAGCCGAGTGAATGGAACAACACCCTGCTTAACTGCTTTGGCGAATTAATATTGAACTCCTCACCGGCGAGGAAGTATATCCTTTGCTGGATTGAGTCAATAACCGTCCCGAGTTCCTTTGACATCGCGCGCAGCCTCTCAGCATCGACCTTGAAGCCGGCCCTTTCAATATCTGCAAGGATGCGGATGAGGGGCATCTCGATATCGGAATAAAGCTCTCCAAACCCTTCTGTTGATATTGTCTCAAAGAGCTTTTCCCTCAGTTCATATGCCAGTAAAGCGTCTGTTGCAGCATAGGCAGTTGCCTGTTCAACTGCTACTTCTGAGAAGGAATGCCTGCCGCCCAGTACCTCTTTAAAAGTTTGTTTGCGAAAGGAGAGCTGTTCAAAGGCGACATCACCGAGGCTGAAGCCGGTCCTCCCGGGATTGATAATATATGCTGCGAGCATAGTGTCATATAGTTTCCCCCTGACTGCCACCCCTTCCTGCGCGAGCATCAGGATGTCATATTTCAGGTTGTGCCCTGTCTTTGAGATATCCTCGTCTTCAAATAGAGGCGACAAAAGCCTCAAGGTCTCACGCTTATCCAACTGCTGAGGTGCTCCCGGATAACTGTGGCAAAAGGGTATGTAATATGCGCTGCCCTTTTTATTACAGATTGAAAGCCCCACAATAGTGTCTCTCATCGGGTTCCTGCCTGTTGCCTCAACATCAAAGGCAAATGACCCTTTGATTGAAGAGGCGAGTTCCTCAAGCCTTTTCATAGAGAGCACTGTCTCGTATCCATCCCTCCGTTCTGTTGTAGGGATAAGTTTCATCATGCTGCCGAATTCGAATTCACGAAAGAGGGTGAGGAGTTCAGCCCAGTCCGGTTCGCAGATGGCGAATTCTTCGGGCTTGACATCAACAGGGACAGAGGTGTCGATTGTTGCAAGCCTCTTGCTCAGCCGGGCCATGTCGCTATTCCCGGCAATAAGCGCCCTCAACCTCTCTTTCTTTATCATCTCAGGATGGTCAAGCAGTTCTTCAAGGTCCTTGAAATTCATCAAAAGCTCCCGCGCCGTCTTTTCACCAATACCCTTAACCCCGGGTATATTATCTGCTGAGTCTCCTGCGAGGCCCATAAAATCTGCAACCCTCTCAGGGCCGACCCCAAACTTTTCGATAACATAGTCCCTGCCAAGGACCCTGTCCTTTGCAGGGTCATAGATCTTTATCTTGTCATTCACGATCTGAAGCATGTCCTTGTCTGCTGTAACTATGAATACATCTGCGCCTTTTTCAGAGGCCTTCCTTGCTATAGTGCATAGGATATCATCGGCCTCATAGCCCGGGATCTCGAAGATCTTTATATTAAAAGCTGAGACGACCTTCCTTACGTAGGGAAACTGCCGTACGAGGTCGGACGGGGTCTCAGGCCTGTGTGCCTTATACGCCTCGAAGAGCCTGTGGCGCTCAGTCGGCATAGGAGAATCGAATGAGACGACAATGCCGTCGGGCTTCTTCTCCTTTATTATCTTCATGAGCATGTTCGTAAAGCCGTAAACGGCGTTCGTGGGCATGCCTTTTGAGGTTGCAAGCCCTTTAATGGCATAGAACGCCCTGTAGACATAGGAGTTCCCGTCGATGAGATAGAGGTTCATGGGAAATTATAACATAGGTAAAGATTGGGGAAGGGGAAGTAGTGGGAAGCAAGAAGTGGGAAATGGGAAATGGGAAGAAGGGGGGAAGCATGGTATTATAAAATGATGAAGGTTATTGTAGGCATGAGCGGCGGAGTCGATTCTTCTGTAGCAGCGTATTTGCTTAAAAAGGAGGGATACGAGGTCGAAGGGGTGAGTTTTGTGCTCGAGGAACGGAGGATTCAGTCTGAGGCGCCGGTGTCTGCATGCTGTTCCCTGGAGTCCCTCCTCGATGCTAAAAAGACCTCAGATGTGCTTGGCATTAAGCACACAATGGTAAGCCTGCGCAGTGAGTTTGCGGACCTTGTGATCGGCCCCTTCATAGAGGCTTACAGGAGAGGACTTACCCCGAACCCGTGCATACTCTGCAATGAGCATATAAAGTTTACCTATCTTTTGAAAATTGCAGATGAAAAGGGCGCTGATTATATAGCGACAGGCCATTATGCGAGGATAAAGCATAGTTCGGAGTTTGGAGTTCGGAGTTCGGAGTTTGGAGTTCGGAGTTCGGAGTTTGGAGTTCGGAGTTCGGAGTTAAAGGACAGAGGTAATTTGCTGATGAAGGGCGTTGACCCGAAGAAGGATCAGTCGTATGTGCTCTATGTACTGAGGCGTGAGGCTCTTGACCGGCTTTTGCTGCCGCTCGGGACTATGAGGAAGGAAAAAGTGCGCAGTATAGCGCAGGAGCTTGGCCTCCCTTCAGCCTTAAGGCCTGAAAGCCAGGAGATATGCTTTGTCGGCGACGGGAGCTATGGAGCTTTTCTCGATGATATGGCTGACTCTGAGAGCGGCCCGATTATTGAGATAGAGACCGGAAGGGTCCTTGGTACTCACAGTGGTATCCACCGTTACACTATCGGCCAGAGGAAAGGGCTTGGCATTGCGACAGGAAGGCCTCTTTTTGTTGTGAGGATAGATCCTGCGTCAAAGGCAGTTTATGTAGGGCAGCGGGAACTTGCGCTTAAAAAAGAGGTTGCAGTTGATAATATCAACTGGCTTGTGGAGACTGAAGTATCCGAATTAAGGGCCACTGTGAAGATCCGCTCGATGATGCAGGATGAGCCGGCTTCTCTCAGGATAATAAGTAAAAGCTCAGTTCATGTGACCTTTGACGATCCCCAGTGGGCCCCTGCGCCCGGCCAGAGCGCCGTCTTTTATGATAGCGATGTGGTGCTCGGCGGAGGGGTGATATCAGCAGCGTAAAATAGGGTCAAATTTTGGACTTCACCCTTTGCCAAGCTATTGTTTCGATTCTTCAACCTTACTCTTCCGGTGCTGGACAAAGGCGTCACGCATCGAGAGGTAGGGATCGATGGCTGATTCCTTGAAGGACTCATAATCTCCAATCTTGAATGAGGTGTCGTTGATCTTTTCGTGCATGAAGATTCCGGTGTTTTCCCCGAAGAAGAGATCAGAACTGCTTATATAGGTCAGGGGATGCATAAACCAATCTCCGGTAAGCCCCCCCGTCACGCAAAGAAGAAGGTCCAAAAACAGGCAGTATAAGATAAAAATCGTGACCTATGTTGTAATTACCCAGAGTCTGACCGAAATCAGCCTCCTGTTTTTTGATGCTGAGGAGATCTCCGGAAGCATCAGCGAGGCCGCCTATTCCGACAGAGGAATTAAAGCAAAGCCTGATGAGTTCATTTCCTGCTGACCTGAGCCTGAGCTGCAGTAGGTTGTTCAGCATTCTGGACGGAGCCCGGAGATTGTCATAAAAGTTGCTGTGTATAAAAGTTGCTGTGAAGAATGTGTAAGGGGACGGTTCTCTTTAATTGACAAAGGCGGAAGAAGATGATAAATTTGAAACATGCCGAGGACAGCACGAGTAGCTCCAAGCGAGCATGTATATCATGTTCTGACAAGAGGTAATAACCGACAGGATGTATTTGAAGACAAAGAAGACTTCAGAAAATATTTGGAGTTACTTCTTCGCTATAAAGAGAAATACCAGTTCAAACTGTATCACTATGTTCTGATGACAAACCATGTGCATTTGGTAATTGAGCCCTCAGAAGGAGGGGGAAGTTTATCTGAAATAATGAAGGGAATCAACCTTGCCTACGCCCAGCATTATAAGCGCAAATACAGCCATACGGGACATTTTTGGCAGGACAGATACAAGAGCATAATCATTTCAAAAGACGATTATCTGCTTGCCTGTGGCAGCTATGTGGAGCTTAATCCGGTTCGGGCAAAGATCGTGGAAAACCCGAAGGAGTATGCATGGAGCAGTTACAGGGTATATGCCCACGGAAAGAGGGATATGCTTGTTGATGAGCATCCAGTCTACCTTCAGTTATCGGAAGAAGAAGGAGAGCGGAAGAGGAAATATAGAGAGTTTGTAAGAGGGAGGCTCAAAGAAAAAGAGGCAATGAAGGGTGAGATGGACAGGCGGATAGTATATGGCAATAAAGCTTTTGTGCAGGAAATGATGACGACATATGAGATTTCTGAAAAGATAAAGCAAATGGGGAGACAAAGGGGCTGGAGGAAAAATAAAGAGAACCGTCCCCTTTAGTTTTGTTGCGGCATGTAGCTTGATTTGCTATAGTTTAAACAAACTTGGTGAAACGGGAAAGTTGGTATATTATATGTTCCCTCGCGCGCTGATTCGAGCTTGGGAACAATCCTCTCGAGCAGACGGCCCAAAGGCCGCAGTTCAGCCCGGCGTTATGTGAAATCAAAATTAGAGAGGAGGGGAAAATGAAAATATTAATTGCAGAGGACAATCGTGACCTGCAAGACTTAATCGGAGGGTTAATGGACGTTTGGAGATTTGATTTTGACTTA
>CAKKPH010000209.1:7675-12941 GCA_919901585.1 Thermodesulfovibrionales bacterium
GACTTAGCCTCGAATGGACGGGAGGCCGTTAATCTGGCAAAAATAAATGAAGGCAAATACGACCTTTGCCTCATGGATATTGATATGCCTGTCATGAATGGCTTTGAAGCAACGAAAAATATCCGTAAAAAAGTAAAGTATTTACCTATCATGGCGTTGACAGGCAATTTAACAGCCGCAGACGATTATTTGGAAGTCGGCATGGATGATTGTTTACAAAAGCCATATAATCCCATGAAACTTTATGATAAAATTAGCGAGTTAACGGTTAAAGCAGTGACATTACATAAAGAACATAAAGAACAAAACCGCCTTATATTACGAAAGGAGATGCCAGTGGATTCAGAAGAGTTGAAAGAACTAAGGGAACTGGACAGAAAAGGGTTAACAAAATTCAGCCTAATCGATACTGGTCATAAGTTTATCGTTCATAAGAATCTTATGACATATCTAAAAAGAGATTAGATGGGATTTGGGCAACAGCCCGGAAAGAATTGACCCCTTTGACGACCTCTGATAAAAAAACATCGGGGATTCCAGATATGCAAATTCTCAAAGGCTGTTTGAATATAGGGCTGGTGCTTCTTTCTTCAGATTTTCAGGTTACCGGCATGAACGAATTTGCCAGACAGATTCTGGGTCCCGCTATGAGAGAATCCGGCAAAAGTGTCTTACAATACCATCATCGAAAAAGTCATCTAAAGATTAAAGGTCTCCTGAGCGAGTCCCAGGCTCCCCCATCTAATATCCCTGCTACTATGGTTATTGATGTATTAAACAAGGTACTGATGATTAATGTATGTAAAGTTACTATGGAAGGCCACTCCTCAAATCCATTATATGCAATGACCTTTCTGGATGTAACCGATCAGATAGGGGCTGAAACAAATCCACACACCGGCATGGTAGAACTGGAGAAATTCCCTGTTATTAACAAAGGTTCGTTGCAGTTTTTAGACATGCAATCCATTTATTTTATTCAATCCGATGGGAATTACTGTAAGGTCTTCACAGAAAATCAGTGGTATCACCTCCATTTCACACTGAAAAATATTCTGAAAAGGTATGCAGGTTCAAAGTTCTATCGCATTCATAAGTGCTTTATTGTTAATACCGACCACATAAGCAGAATAGAAGGGAGGACGATTATTTTCGACAGAGACACTGTGCCTCCTGTTCCAATAGCAAGACGCAGAATACATGAGCTTAAAAATATGCTGGGTGTTATTTAGCCAACCTTTCATCAAACCAAATTGACCATTCATCAAAAATTTCTTGATATCCCTTTAACTTGATACTAATATGAAAACGGCTGCCTATTTTTTATAAACGGGGAGGTAATTAATATGAAGGAGATATTTATCGATATCGAGAGGTGCACTGCCTGTAAGTCCTGCGAGATTGCCTGTGCTGTTCAGCATTCCGCATCAAAAAATCTCTTCACAGCCATCTTTGAAACCCCTGAGCCGAGGAAGAGAGTTCATGTGGAGAAGGCCCTTTCTTTTTCCTATCCGGTAAAATGTATGCATTGCGATGATGCTCCATGCATAGTGGCCTGTCCTGCTGGGGCAATGTACAGAGACACCGAAATCGGCAGTGTCCATGTGAATAAGGATAGGTGCATGGGATGCTGGATGTGTGCCATGGTCTGTCCCTTTGGTGCAATCTCTGCAGACCCTTACAGGAAGGTAGCGCTGAAGTGTGATTTCTGCAGAAAAAGGGTAAAAGAAGGCAAAAAGCCTGAGTGTGTCGAGGCATGTCCGACTCATGCCCTCACCTTTGGAGATACGGAAGAGCTCTTTAAGTCTCAGAGATTATCAGCTGCTGAGAGGGTTGCCAGGGCAGTAAGTATAACTAAAGAAGAAAAGAAGATCACACAACTTGAGATGTTAAGAAGTATGGGAGGTGTATGATGGCAATGAAGACTTTTGACAGGTCCACTCAGGTTTTGATAGACAGGGCAGAGGTACTGGGGATAGAGACAGGCATTCACAGACTTGAGTCTCAACAGCCCCAGTGCGGATTCGGCCAACTCGGAACATGCTGCCGCATGTGTTACATGGGGCCGTGCAGGATAGACCCCTTTGGAGAAGGCGCCACAAAGGGTGTGTGCGGTGCTACTGCTGATACTATTGTATGCAGGAACCTCCTGAGAGAAGAAGTAGGCGGCGCATCATCCCATGTGGGCCATGCAAGGCATGTTGTCCTCGCCTTCAAGAAGATGCTTGAAGGAAAGGCACCATACAGTATTTCTGACAGGAATAAATTGGTGGAAGTGGCGTCCGGTCTCGGGATTAAGTTTGACGGTAAGTCTGATAAGGAGATCGCCACAGAAGTGGCTGACAAGGCACTTGAAGATCTGTCCCGGCAGGATGGTGAGCCTATGAACTGGCTTAAATTAAGGGCTCCGAAAAGAGAGTTCGAAATGTGGGGGAATCTGGGACTCCTTGTCTCTAATGCTCACAACGAGATCGAAGAGGCGATGCACAGGACATCTATGGGTAATGATGCTGACCCGATCAATCTGCTCCTCTCGTGTCTAAGGATTGGACTTGTGGATGGCTATGCAGGATTAAGTATGGCAACAGACTTTCAGGACATCATGTTCGGAACACCACAGGTGAGAACGGTTGAGGTAAATTTGGGTGTTCTCGAAAAGGATAAGGTGAATATAGCCTTACATGGCCATAGTCCCGTGCTTTCAGAGAAGATACTCGAATGGGCATCAAAGCTTGAAGACGAGGCTAAAAAGACAGGTGCACAGGGCATAAATGTGGTGGGTGTCTGCTGCACGGGGAATGAGCTTACCATGAGACGTGGTGTCCCTATGGCGGGCCATAATCTCCAGTCTGAGATAATTCTACTTACAGGTGCGGTGGATGCAATGATTGTGGACATGCAGTGTATATGGCCATCAGTGACAAAGATTGCAGAGTGCTTCCATACAAAGATTGTAACCACAGAGCCATTTGTGAAGATACCCGGTGCCACTCACGTGAGTTTCGAACCTGAACATGCTGATGAAGAGGCAAAGAAGATTGTGAGGATGGCGATAGATGCCTTTAAAGAGAGGAAGGGAGAAGATGTAGTAATACCGAAAGAGAAATCTGTAGCATTTGTTGGGTTCTCCGTAGAGGCAATTCTCGATGTGCTTAAAAAGATCGATTCGTCAGACCCTCTGAAACCAGTGATCGATAATATTGTTAGCGGAAACATCTATGGTGCAGTGGGTTTTGTAGGGTGCCCGAGCATAAAACTCAGGGACACAGCAATGACAGAGAAGATGGCAAAGGAGCTTTTGAAGAATAATGTCTTAATCGTTACCACAGGATGCACAGCCCATATTTGCGCACAGGCAGAATTGATGGATTCAACCGCCACTGATAAATACTGCGGGGAAGGATTAAAGGCTGTTCTGCATGCCCTTGGAAAAGCTGCAGGGCTTGATGTTCCACTGCCTCCTGTGTGGCATATGGGTTCCTGTGTGGATAATGCAAGGATTGCAACACTCTTAGGTGCGCTGGCAAACAGGCTCGGTGTGAAGATCAGTCAACTGCCTGTGGCAGGCTCAGCCCCTGAGCTTGTTCAGGAAAAGGCTATATCAATAGGGACATGGTTCCTTGCCCTCGGACTTCTCGTTCATATAGCACCGAGTCCGAGAATCCTGGGAAGTCCTGTTGCCACAAAGGTATTGACGCAGGATCTGGAGGGTATTACCGGCGGCAGGGCATATGTAGAACTCGATCCTGAAAAGGCAGCGGCTGGGATTCTCGCTCATATTGCTCAGAAGAGAAAGGCCCTTGGGATTTGAGATGAGAATACTCATCATAGGAAACGGGACGGCTGCTATAAGTGCTGTAGAGGCAATGCGGGAAGTGGACAGAGACTCCGAGATTACAATAGTCTCGAAGGAAAAGGAGCCTGTCTATTCCCCATGTTTTCTTTCAGGCTATCTCAGTGGCGAAATAGAGAAAAATAGACTCTATATAAGGGATAGCAGTTTTTATGATGAAAACAGGGTGGAAACGATATTTGGCAATGCCGCTACAGAGGTTAGGGTGAAGGATAAAAAAATAAAACTCTCTAACGGTAAGAAATTGCCCTTTGACAGGCTTCTTATAGCTGCTGGCTCAAACCCTGTTATTCCACGGTTAGAGGGCATTCAAGGCGATGGAGTATTTTCTTTCAAAACCATATCAGATGCCGATAGGATCATGCTTGCTGCTCAAAAGGCTGATGAGGCTGTGGTGATGGGAGCAGGCTTTATCGGCCTTGAGGCAGCAGAAGCGCTCAGCAAAAGAGGGGTTAAAGTCACAGTTATAGAAAGAGAAGATAGGATATTACCCAGGATGTTAGACCATGAGATGGCAGAGATTGTAAAAAGGCATATAGAAAAAAACGGGATAAGGATAATCACAGGAAAGGGAGTGAAATCAATACAGAGAAAAAGAAAACAGATCACAGGTGTGGATATCGATGGGAAAACTATACCATGTAAATTATTAATTGTGGCAGCAGGGGTTCGGCCTAATCTCGAGATGATAAAGAATAGTTCTATCAAGACTGATCAGGGTATTTTAGTGGACGAGCATATGAGAACAAGCATTCCCGATATTTATGCTGCAGGTGATATAATAGAACTGGAGATTCAGGGAATAAGAAAGACCAATCCCATATGGTTTAATGCAGTGAAGGGTGGGAAAATAGCTGGCTCTGATATGATTGGTATCGAACGTAGATACGAAACTCATCTCATGGATATGAATGTGGTAACCCTCTTTGGATTGTCTGTCCTTTCCGTGGGGATTCAGAGTGGAACAGAAGCGCTAAAGGTTCATGACTCAAAGGGAATTAGAAAGGTCTATTTAAACGACGACGGCTCAATAAATGGGGCTCAGTTGATAGGCGATGTTACAAGAGGCGGAGTCTATCTCTCCCTTATCAACAGACGTTTTCCTGCCGGTAAAATAGATCTTCTGCAATCAGCTTTTAATTATGGCTCCACATTAAAGCAAGTTTCTTCTCTTTAACTATACGTCCATAGATTGGATACAGACTCTCACTTTTTACTTTTTTTCGAGACAACGTAAAGGGGGTCAATTCTTTATCCGTTTTTATTGACCATGCCCTACAACAGGTTCCGGGCAATTGGAGAATGTGTTGGTAATGCATGGAAGGCTGGTAATACCATACGTGAACGTTTGAAAAAAGAAAGGCAAAATTAAGCAAAAGGGCTCTAATAACTCTAATAATGAAGAAAGGCGAC
>CAKKPH010000210.1 GCA_919901585.1 Thermodesulfovibrionales bacterium
CAAGACCCGTCATCTGCTCTGTCTTGGTAATTATCTCTGCCATTTCCTTTCCTCCCATGATAGAAATGTTACTACTTGAAAGTCGTCTTTATACGTTTGATAAAAACGCACCACTCTGCCCCAAAAAGATTTCCCTCAATATCACCCCCTCACTTAAAGAGCCTTAATGGCCCTGCTTTTGATAAAGCATAATGTTATGTTTTAACAATGTCTATGACTTTTGACACGTTTCCGTTACGACGGTTCTGGTAAGGTTTTTCTAATCTACAAATCAGGGGAACCCCGATTGCCCTCCCCATGAAGGAATGTCAACATAAAAAGACGGCTGGATGTTAGTTTCCGGATTGCCTGTATAATCCCGTCAATTAAGAGGAAGAGGATGACAGTAAAAGAAGCAATATCTAATTATATAGACATCGAGGCCATATCTGCAGTCCCTTTTTTTAGGGGACTGAAAAGCGAGGTACTTAACTCCTTCCTTGAATATTCCATTGTTAAAAAACTCCCGAAGGGAGAATATCTTTTTATGGCAGATGAGATATGCTCTCATCTGTACATAATAAGGGAAGGGTTGTTAGAGCTCTTTCTGCTAGGCGAGGGTGGGAAGAGGATTATTCTGCATCACGCCACCAACGGTGCACTTCTCGGGGACACGCTTCTTTTCAACAAGGGAATTTATGGGGCTTACGCACATGCCCTGGAGGATTCGCAGCTCTTCGCAATAGAGAAAAAGAGTTTTGAAGATCTTGTCCGGACCTACCCGGAAATAGGGATCCGCATTGTGTCTGATTTCGGCAACAGGATCGAGAGGTTGAAATTACTGGTAGCAGAGATATCGTTCACTGACGTGAGAAAGAGAATTCTGAGAATGCTGCTGGAGATCCTTCGAAGCGCAAAGGAAGGCTGCACTTCCAGGGTGTTTATAGACAACAGAAACAGCATTATCCTAACGAATGTTCCGACCCAGGATGAGATGGCTTACAGGGTCGGGACAGTCAGAGAGGTTTTGTGCAAGGGGCTGCATAAGCTTGAAAAAGACAACCTTATAAGTGTCAAGAGGGGAAATATAATCATAAAGGACATCAATAGATTAAGGGAGATGTTCTCTGCAGACGAGGGAAATGACAACCTGTTCCCTATGACCCTTCCGATAAAAGAGATGTGAAGATAGTTCTGCAAACATGTTCTAAAACAGTAATGGTTGTCATCTTAACCTGACGATAGCCGGAGTCCCTGCCAAGCCTCATTGCATTGATTTTTGCATCCATAAACTATATACTGAGTTAAGTTTATGTGCCTTGCCATACCATCAGAGATTGTAGGGATACAGGAAAACGGGCTTGCTGTTGTCGATACCATGGGGACAAGGAGGGTTGTGTCCCTCAGCATTCTGCCTGAGCCTGCATGCATCGGTGACTTTGTTATAGTGCATGTCGGTTATGCCATACAGAAGCTCGACAGAGAGAATGCAGTAGAAGGTGTCAGGCTGCTCAGGGAGATAATAGATCAGATCGAAAAGACCGGGGAAAGCGAACAGTATGGCCCTGTCTGAGGCTTAGTTTGCAATGAAAGAGATACTGCTTTCTCATGGCGGCGGCGGAGAAGAGACCTGGGGGCTGATCAAAGACCTCTTCTTCAGGCATTTCTCTAACCCTGCGCTCCTCTCGATGGAAGACTCGGCAATACTTACCGTAAACCCGAAGATAGCCTTTACTACAGATTCCTTTACGGTAGCGCCTCCATTTTTTAAGGGGAGCAATATCGGCAAGCTCTCGATAGCCGGCACAGTGAATGACCTTGCTGTAATGGGTGCGAGGCCTTTATACATTTCTGCCGGATTCATAATCGAAGAGGGGTTCCCTTACAGCGAGCTCGAGGATATAGTCAGGGGCATGGCTGATGAGGCCGGCAGGGCAGGGGTGAAGATAGTTACCGGTGACACAAAGGTCGTTCCAAGGGGTAATGCCGACAGGATATTCATAAATACGTCGGGTATTGGAGAAGTGGTGCGTGACGGGCTTTCAGCCTCGGGGATAAGGGATGGTGATGCGATTATAATCTCCGGTTCCACCGGCGACCATGGTGCGTGCATCATCGCCTTGAGAGACGGTATGGGTCTGGATATTGATGTAGAGAGCGACTGCAGGAGCATCTGGGATATTGTCGAAGGTGTTCTTATGACCGGTGCGGATATACATGCGATGAGAGACCCGACAAGGGGAGGGCTGTCTGCAGTCCTGAACGAGTGGGCGAGGCAGTCAGGTGTCTGCATAGAGATTGAAGAAGATAAAGTCCCTGTGAAAGGCCCTGTGAGGGGTTTGTGCGAAATGCTCGGTTTTGATCCAATGCATCTTGCTTGCGAGGGCAGGGTTGTTTTTGCTGTGGCCGATGCCGATAAGAAAATGGTGCTTGACACTATAAGGGAACATCCTGAAGGCAGGGATGCAAGCATAATCGGAAGGGCGGCTGCAGGCCATCCGGGCAGGGTAGTGCTGAAGACGCCCTGGGGGTCAGGCAGGATAATGGAGCCTCCTGCAGGCGAACTCCTGCCGAGGATATGCTGATAAAGACAAATTGAGACGACTTATCCTTCGAATCAACGGCGCTGTTCAGGGCGTCGGTTTCAGGCCCTTTGTTTACAGGATCGCAAAAGAGCTTGACCTCAAAGGCTACGTCCTGAATGATACGAACGGTGTTGTTATAGAGGTGGAGGGAAGCCCGGAGAAACTTGATACCTTCCTGCTCAGACTGAATAAGGATCGCCCACCGCTTGCGCACATTTTTTCGCAGGAGATCTCATATGGCGTGCCAATAGGCTTCAGGGATTTTTCTATAAAAGAAAGCAAAGGCGACGGCACAAGAGATGTCCTTATAGTCCCTGACATAGCGACTTGCGATCAATGCAGGCATGAGCTTCTTGATCCCGGAGACAGGAGATACCTCTATCCCTTTATCAACTGCACTAACTGCGGCCCGAGGTTCACCATAATCGAGCGCCTCCCATACGACAGGGCTAACACAACGATGAAGAACTTTACGATGTGCCCTGAATGCCGGATTGAATATGACGACCCTTTAAACAGGAGGTTCCATGCGCAACCGAATGCCTGCCCTTTGTGCGGACCGCAGGTGAGGCTTTACAGGAGCGACGGAACCCTTATATCAGAAAAGAGAGATGCAATCAGACTGGTCTTAAAAGAGATAAAAAACGGCGCTGTTGCAGCAGTAAAGGGTATTGGCGGATTTCATCTTATCTGTGATGCAACAAACGACAAGAGCGTCAGGCTTTTGAGAGAAAGAAAGAGGAGGCAGGAGAAACCCTTCGCAGTAATGTTCAGGGACATAGCGCATATCAGGGAGCATGCTGATATATCTGTTATGGAAGAGGCCCTGCTGATCTCTCCTGAAAGGCCGGTAGTCCTTGTGAGGAAGAAAGAGGGGACATTGTCTCCTGCAGTCGCCCCGGGATTAAAGAGCTTAGGGGCTTTTCTGCCGTACTCACCGCTTCATCATATCCTGCTTGATAAGTTGGAATCTCCGGTTGTTGCCACCTCAGGGAACCTCTCTGATGAGCCTATAGTAAAGGACAATGAAGACGCCTTTGACAAGCTTGCTGCCTTTACTGACTATATACTTGTTCACGACAGGCCGGTCAGGCGGAGGTGCGATGACTCTGTTGTTAAAGTTATCGGCGGTTTTCCAACACCCCTCAGGCGGTCAAGGGGTTATGCTCCTTTGCCGATAAGGCTGCCGTTCAAACTAAGAAACAAGGTGCTCGCTGCAGGAGGTTTTTACAAGAACACCTTTGCGATAGGGTTTGAAGACAAGGTCATTATGAGCCAGCACATAGGGGATATCGAGACAGTAGATGCGATTGACTATTATGATGAGGCTATCAGGGATATCTGCAACATTTATGATTTCAAACCGGAGGTTATAGTCCATGACCTCCATCCGGCGTATGAGACAACGAGATGGGCGCTTTCGCAGGAAGCAGCCAAGAGGGTAGGGGTGCAGCACCATTTTGCGCATGTGGTCTCGTGCATGGCAGAGAATGGGCTGAGCAATGAGGTGCTCGGTATTGCGTGGGACGGTACAGGATACGGTGATGACAACACCCTCTGGGGAGGCGAGTTCCTTGTCTCTGATTATGATGGGTATAAACGTCTCTTAAATCTAAGGCAGATAAGACTGCTCGGTGGTGAAATGGCAATAAAGGAGCCGAGGAGGGTGGCACTCTCAATATTATTTGAACTCTTTGGCGAAGAATGCCTTGGCATGGACATGCCTGCATTAAGGAGTTTTGACAAAAAGGAGCTCGATGTCCTCTTCAAGGCATGGAAGCTCGGTATTAATTCCCCTTATTCATCTTCAGCAGGAAGGCTTTTTGATGCTGTTGCAGCGATACTCGGGTTAAGGCAGAGACTTGATTATGAGGGTCAGGCTGCTATGATGGTAGAGGACCTTTACAGCCCTGACATAAAAGATGCCTATCCGTTCGGGGTCAGCAATGGCGTTGTTGATTGGGGCCCGATGTTCATAGCAATGCTCGGGGATAGAGAAAAGGAGAAGATACCCTCGAGATTTATAAATACTCTCTCAGAGATAGTTCTGAAGGCTGCGAGGACCGCAGGCCTCAAAGATGTGTGCCTGTCTGGTGGAGTTTTTCAGAACAACCCGCTTACAACTCAGGTTATTGATATGCTGTCGCCTGAGTTTAATGTCTTCACTCACAGGAAGGTGCCGCCGAATGACGGCTGCATTGCCCTTGGGCAGGCTGTTGCAGGCGGAATGAAGAGGCTGTAGTGCAGCGAAATTTTATCTCAATCCGGCCCTGCCGCCGGTATGCACTGTAACCGGGAGTTTAGCAACTTAATGCCTTGTCAAAAGATCCATATTCGGGTAATCTAAGATCAGGAGGTCTTAAATGAAACATATTCACAAATATAAGACAGAAGCACACCTTGGCATTAATCCCCGGTTGATAGAAATGGGTGTCCAGTCTGCCGAGATCAGGAAATGCAGGACCTGCCATAAGGAGATGACCTTTGTACAGATAAGGGAAGGTGACTGGCTGCCTCTCCTTGATGACAGGGAACCGGACGAACAGGATATACTGCTTGCCTGAAAATGTCCTTATCTTAAACTAAGGCGGCGGAACAGGCTGTCAGTGACAGGCTGTTCCGCCGTTTCTTGAATAGCAATTGCTAAATCGCAGACTCGCCTTTTTCGCCGGTCCTTATCCTTATGATTTCCTCGAGGCTTGATACAAATATCTTCCCGTCGCCGATCTTGCCTGTCTTGGCCTTTTCCTCAATTGTGGATACGACCTTCGCTGCCATAGCTTCTGAGACAACGACCTCGATCTTAACCTTTGGTATAAAGGCGATGTCGTACTCAGCACCCCTGTAAAGCTCAACATGTCCCTTCTGCCTTCCAAACCCCTTAACTTCTGTCACGGTCATGCCCTGAATGCCTATGCTGTTAAGGGCATCCTTCACTTCATCAAGCTTAAAAGGCTTTATAATCGCCTCTATTTTTTTCATTACGCCTCCAATTTAATAGTGTTAGCATCAGTTTTAGTGTCAGTTACTGACACTGTCACTGACACTATTCACTGCTTACAGGTTATACGCCTTTTCTCCGTGCTCGCTCTCGTCAACGCCTGTGATCTCTTCTTCAGCATCGACCCTGAGGCCTGTAAGTGCCTTTATGACAACAAAGATTATAAAGGTCACAACAGCCACATATCCTATCGTTATACCTGAGGCTATGATCTGTATCATTAACTGCTTTGGATTGCCGTAGAGCAGCCCCTTCCCTGCCTCATTGATGGAAGGGTCGGCAAATACCCCTGTGAGGATTGCTCCTAATGTTCCGGCGATCCCGTGGATTCCAAAGGCATCAAGAGCATCGTCATATCCGAGCATAGGTTTCAGTTTTGCCACAGCAAAAAACGGTATTATGCCTGCAAGAGCTCCAATAATGATCGAACCGCCTATGTTCACAAAGCCTGCTGCAGGTGTTATTGCTACAAGGCCTGCAACTGCGCCTGAGGCAAGGCCGAGCACAGTAGGCTTCCTTGAATGTATCCACTCTGTGAACATCCACGCTGTTGCTGCAACAGCGGTTGCGGTGTTTGTGTTGATAAAGGCAGCTGCGGCAATGCCGTTTGCCGCGAGGGCTGAGCCTGCGTTGAACCCGAACCACCCGAACCAGAGAAGGCCGGCGCCTGTGACTACGAGTGTCAGATTATTCGGCATCAGCGAAGGGTCGCGCCTCTTGCCGAGCATCAGTGCGCCCACGAGGGCTGCTATACCTGCGTTGATATGGACTACTGTCCCGCCGGCAAAGTCAAGTACGCCCAATTTGGCCAGGAAGCCGTTGCCCCATACCCAGTGTGCCACAGGCAGATAAGAGAGTGTGAGCCATAATATGCAGAAGAGCACCCAGGCAGAGAACTTTATCCTCTCTATATATGCACCGCTTGCGAGCGCAACAGTTATTGCTGCGAAGGTGAGTTGGAACACGATAAATATGAACTCAGGTATAGTGCCTGTAAGACTGGACGACGTTACGCCTGAAAGGAGGAATTTTTCTGCACTCCCAATAATCCCTGAGATATCTGTTCCGAACGCAAAGGTATATCCATATACTACCCAGAGGACACTTACTATGCAGAACGCCACGAAGGACATCGCCATTGTGTTAAGTGTGTCCTTGCGCTTGGCAAGCCCGCCGTAAAAAAGAGCCAACCCAGGTATTGTCATAAGCACCACGAGTGCAGTCGCAACAATCATCCATGCAGTATCGCCTGAATCAAGTTTTGGCGCTGCGGCAGCCTGAGGTGCAGGCTGAGCAGGAACTGCCTGCCCAGCCGCAGGAGGGTTAGGCTGCACCTGTTCTTCAGCAAGCAGCATGCCTGCTGAAAACAATAATCCTATCAAGACCAGTAAACTAATTATGCCTTTCATCTCATGCCTCCGTATCGTTTATTTAGATGTCTATATCAAGCTGTATCGTTGCAGTCGGCTTATATGTGCTCTCGTTGTATATGTCATAGCCGAAGATGACACTCACATTTGGCGCAAACTTCCATGAAACTCCGAAGCTGAGAGCACCGTATCCGTTCTTGCCGCCCTGATAGTCTATGGCTGCCCAGAGCTTGTCGGATATCTCGCTCATAGTCCTGTCCCATGAAAGCAGTATGCCGTTGTTGTCCTTATTGCCGTCTATATCCCGGAGCAGGTCCTTATTGCCGCTGTAGTAACCGGCTGATAGCCTGCCGAGGCTGCCGAAAGTCTTCGAAATGAGCCCGTATACTATGTTGTAGTTCGAAACATCGCTCTTAGTGCCGAAATCATATCCGCCGGCAGCCAGTGCAGGCGAACCCTTGAACATCGCATCTTCAGGGACTCCAAGTTTTGCGTTGAAGCAGAGAGGATAGGTATGGTCCCCGCCGATATCCCGGTAGTCGAATCCTATCTCCATCTGGATCTTTTCATACGGCAGCACTCCGACAGTAAGGCCTGCATTTGTAACGGTAGGCTCTGTAGTCCCGTCATGGCTCTGTGTCTTAATGTAAACATCCAGTCCGAAATGGACCTTCTTAAACGGCTGGATATCTGTTGAAGGTATCCATATCTGTGTTGAAGGGGTTGCGTGAGCAATACCTGCCGTCAATACCACCAGAAGTAATGTAATGCTTAAAAACCTTGAGACTCTCATCGTTTTCCTCCTCTTAAATATGGTTTGATTTTTACCGGCACTAACGCATTACTAAGGAAACCATTTTCTCACCTGATAAATTAATAGCGAGAAACGTGCCAGCAGGTAACTGCTTGAAAATAAAGGGAATGTAATTAAGGATTACGATACAAAAATGTAGATAAATACAAAAATGTCACTTAGCAGGTTATTTTGAAGCGAATAGGGCCGGTTAAACTATGGAGGCGTGCTGACGCTTGTTGATATCATGGTCTTTCCTTCCTGGCCCTTATTATGCTCGTCCCGTTCTTATCCTCTATGCTGACGATTTTGCAGCCGTTGTCTTCTATGTACTTGCGTGCAGTGGACTTCACAGAATCAGAATTTTCTGCCAGCAGATTAAGATCTGCTCCCTCTGTGAGTGCGCCGAGGGACTTTATAAGAAGTTTCTTATTAATAAGGCAGCATCCGAACTGAATGTCAATAAGTCCTCCCTCTTTCTCAGCAACAGCAGCGGTTGACCCTGCTTTCTCGGCCAGCAACTTGCCGGCAAGTTGCTTCCAGCACTTCTCGCAGATGCAGCCGTTTTCCGTCTCTATCCAGATTTTGTACTCCGGGTCAGGAGGGATACGCCTGCAAAGTGCACAATAACAGCAGAATTCGCCTTCTGCCGGTGCGCCGCTCGGCTCAGTAAAGATCTTTTCTGTGGCAGCCGACCTCCAGCATGATTCGCAGAGCATGCCGGTCTTAGATTCCATCCATATGCCCGTTGCTCCGAATTCCGGGGTTTTACCGCAACCTATGCATGAACAGCGGAACTCTTTCATCTTGCCTTAAATTATATCACAGGGAAGCTTCATTCAGTGATAATGATTTAAGACCTTTCTGCAATTTCCTTAAACAAAAAAAAGGCCCGGTGGATAACCAGGCCTTTTCTATTTTAATCCGGCAGCGACCTACTTTCCCAAGACCTCGCGGTCAGAGTATCATCGGCCCTGGAGGGCTTAACTTCCGTGTTCGGGATGGGAACGGGTGAACCCCTCCGGCAACGCCACCGGAAAACTCATTTCCTAATAATTTAATAATATATCATTTCAAAGGAACAAAAAGCAAGTCCTTTGACAACAGGAGGGAAGAATAATAAGGGTCAAGCCTCACGGTCTATTAGT
>CAKKPH010000211.1 GCA_919901585.1 Thermodesulfovibrionales bacterium
TTACTGCCTGTTGATCCCGGAGAGCCTGAACCGCCGCAGCCGGACAAAAACGCAGCAAGTATAAAAATATAACAGGCTGTTAACAAAAGATAAACCCTCTTCATCTTCCCTCCTTCAGATTAAATCCTGTATATAAAATCACTGTTTCTTTACAATCCTCGGTGTAACAAATATCAGGAGCTCGCTTGACTCCTCATTTTTCTTGGTATTTTTGAAAAGATATCCGAGAATCGGGATGTCCTTAAGGCCCGGGACTCCTGAACTCGAATCCTGAAAACTGGTCTTGAAAACGCCTCCGATCACGACAGTCTCACCGTCCTTTATTATCACATTTGTATTAGCCTCCCTCTTCTTGGAAGCCGGCGTGCCTTCAGACGATAGTTTAGTATAGTCAGGGTCCTCTTTCTTTGTCTTTATATCCAGGGCAATGGAATTGTCAGGGGTTATATGCGGCACCACCTCAAGGCTCAGGGTATAGTCCTTGAACTCTGTGGATATAGTCCCGTCCGCATTCAGCTTCCTGATCGGGATGCTGTCACCCTGTGATATAAGCGCCTTGCCGTTATCCACTGTCATTATCCTCGGGTTGGACACGATCTTGCCCTTACCTATTGTCTCGAGCGCCGATATCTTCATGTCGAGGCCGAGTGTCTTTGCAGGGTTCATTATGCCGAACGAAAAACCTGACCCGGAACCGGCAGATGCGCCGGAGGGAAAATCGACGAGGTAATTGCCTCCTGTGAATGAGCCTGTATTCAGCCCTGACAGCCCTCCAAGCGTTGCGAGGGTGTTGGACGTATTCAAGGTAAATCCCCACTGCACTCCGATATCCTTGACTGCCGAGGTATTGACCTCAACGATCCTCGCCTCTATCATAACCTGAGGTGTCGGCTTATCGAGCGTTTCAAGCAGGTTTTTTATCTGCGGGAATATTGTCGGGACATCCTTAACAACCATTGTGCTCGTCCTCTTGTCAACGCTCAAGTTCCCCCTCGGAGTCAGAATCTTTGAGCCCTTAACAGTATTCTCTATCAGAGAGACATCAGCATAATTGACAGAGAAGATCCTCGTTTCGAGAGGCACTGCCTCCTTTGACTTTGCCCTCTCCTCGCGCTCCTTTGCAAAGACAGAAAACGGGGCTATCCTTATAATATTGCCTTCGATATCCTTGTCGAGTGCAAAGGTGTTAAGTATAAGGTCAAGCGCCTGATCCCACGGCACATTAATCAGCTTCATGGTCAGTTTGCCCTTTACCTCAGGGTTTACAATAATATTGTAACCGCTTATATCAGCGAGGAGTCTCAGTATCGGTAATACATCAGCATCCTGAAAATCAAGAGATACCTTCTTGCCTGTGTACTTGCCTTCAACAAGTGCGAGCGGTTCTTTGGTCTCTATAATCTCTTTGGGGGCCTGCACTGCCTTTGGTTCTATTTTTGGTTCAGCTTTCGTTTCAGCAGGCTCTGTTTTTTGCGGGACAGGTGTTTCTTTGACTTCTTTGACTTCTTTGACTTCTTTGACTTCTTTGACTTCTTTGACT
>CAKKPH010000212.1 GCA_919901585.1 Thermodesulfovibrionales bacterium
GGGTCAATATCAGGACTGTTGCTCGTGAGCGCCACGAGTTCGATTTCGCCCATAATGGAGGAGATCGGCGCAAGCACAGGGTTGACGCCCGCAGGTAATTGCGAACGGATTGTATTGAGCTTCTCGGTCACGATCTGGCGGTCAATGTAGATGTCCGTGTCCCAGCCGAACTCGACAAACACCAGGGAGAGGCCTATCGAGGAGACGGAGCGCACACGCTGCACGCCGGTCGCTCCGTTCATCGAGGTCTCGACCGGGAAAGTCACGAGTGTTTCTACCTCTTCAGGCGCGAGTCCTTCGGCCTCGAGAAAGATCGTGACCGTAGGCCTGTTCAGATCAGGGAAGACATCCACCGGCAGATGAAAGATAAGGTACCCGCCATACACCAGCAGCAAGACTGCTGCCGCGATTACGAACATGCGGTTCTTCAGTGAGAACCGGATGATGTTATTCAGCATGGCTACTTTTTCTCCTTTGGTTGAGCGTTAGCCGGTTTCTTCTTAGGTTTCAGCTCAGGCGAGCTGGAGGCGAACTGGAGCTGGTAGTTGCCCTGAGTGACGACAGTGTCGCCAGGGATAAGTCCATTTATGATTTCGATATAGCGGTCGTCGCGTTTGCCTGTCACCACAGTCCTGCGCCTGTACACATTGCCGTCTTCGATATAGACAAAAAAATTGCCTGTCTCACCCAGCACAGCGCTCAACGGCACAGTCAGTACTTCCTCGCCTGCTCCGCTGACAATACGCACCTCTGCACGCATGTTAGGCCGAAGCTGCAACTCCGGGTTGTCAACCAGGAACCATACGGGGAGCGACTGTGTCTTTTCATCAAGTTCTCCGCCGAGAAGCTTGATCGTACCTCTAAACTGCTGGTCCGGGTACGCCTCAAAATAAAACCGTGCCTTCTGTCCAACCCTAATCTTCCCGACATCCACCTCATAGACCTGGGCCTTCACATGCACATTAGAAAGGTCTGAGATACGGAACATCACCTTGCCTGAATCGACAGATTCTCCTACAAAGAGATTCCGCTCCGTGACAATGCCGTTCAGGGTCGCATAGACCCGAATGGTGGGCGGAGGGTCACCGATTTGTCGGCTCTCTATCTCAGCCAGCAGGTCCCCTTTTTTTACGGTGTCGCCCTGATTGACCAGAACCTTCATCACCTGCCCGGGCGACTGGATGCTGATGTAGTTCACCATGTCAGGGATCGCCTCGACAATGCCGAAGCATTTCACGGTCTTTTCGATCGGCATCAGGTCAGCCATCTCGGTCTTCAGCCCAAGGTTCTTTTTTGCCTGTTCGCTCAGGCGCACTGTATTGCCGGTGCTTCTGGCTGTTGGCGCAGGCGCCCCGTGTTGCTCGCCTTCGTGTGCCCATAACGGCGCCGACAGTACAAGGACAAGTGCCACACAAAGCTTACTTATTAATTTTTTCACTGTAGTTCACCTCTTTTACGAGCTTTAGTCTGGCAATACCCGGAAAGATACCGGCAGCGATTTCGAGATCAATCACCGCCCGTTGATATTCAGCCAGCAGTTCTATGTACGATGATTTGAGTTCAGCGAACTGCTGACGGGACTGAATAACCTCTGTGATGCCGGTCAAACCCCTGCGATAACCGTTCTCGACCAGCTTCACATTGCTCTCCGCTCGTTTCAAAATGCCCGGCGAGTAGGATTCCAGCAATGACGCAAGCGATTTCACGC
The DNA here is from genome assembly GCA_919901585.1 of Thermodesulfovibrionales bacterium. Lineage (GTDB taxonomy): Bacteria > Nitrospirota > Thermodesulfovibrionia > Thermodesulfovibrionales > UBA9159 > CAKKPH01. Next base: position 1,709 of record CAKKPH010000212.1, read on the forward strand.
GGTTCAAAGCGTCAGCAAGCTCGTGAGATATCTGAAATCTCAGGGCCTCTGCTGTTTTCTGGGCACGCTCTTCTTTGGCCAATGTTTCGAGAATGCGTCCTTGTTTCTTGTCAAACAACGGCAGCGGAATCGATAGTTTCAGACCAATGAACTGCTCTAAACTATTGTCCTGAGAGCCATAATCGCGCTCATAGCCTACTCCGATGCGCCACGTCTCAAATTGTTCGGCCTTGGTCAAACGCTGCTCCGAGCGGGCAAGGGCCGCGTCTATTTGCGCTGCGATATAATCCGGCCTGCGCTCGAGAGTCTTTTCGAGGACAAACGCCGATAATTCCGGCAAGGCCTGTGCCTCCAGTCTGCCCGCAGCGATAAAATCGAATTCCGCTGGTTTGCCCTGCAACTTATTAAGTTCCAACAGCCGGCTGCGGCGTTGTGTCTCCAACACCTTCTGCCGCTGTCGCGCCTGCTGCAGCGCAATTTGGGTGGCATTGACATCTTTCTCCGAGACCTGACCGCGTACCAGAGCCGCCTTCGTCGCCCTAAGCAGTTCTTCATTTAACCCGATCAGGAATTCTTGCAGCTTAATCTGCTCATCGGCCGTGAACAGTTCCGTGAACGCGCGGCGCACCTCGCCTACGATGCGCCGCTCCAGATCAGCCGCTTCTGCTATGGCACGCTCTATCTCGAAGCGGGCCACGTCTTTTTGCGCGGCTATACGTCCACCGACGCTGAACGGCTGGACAATACCGATGCTGAAGGTCTGTTTGCTCTCGCTCTTAAAGGCGATGTCAAATTTCCCCTCGACTTCTAACTCAGGGTTTGGCAACAACCCCGCCTGCACCAGCCGCGCTTTGGCCTCCTCGACGCGCATCCGCACTGCTGCCAGTTCGCGGTTGTCATTCAGTGCAATCTTGACTGCAGCGTCAGGCGTCAGCGATTGCTGTGCAAAGGCTGATACACAAGCGAAAACAAGGAGGACGACCACAACTATCAGTAATTTTTTCATTTTAAACTATTTCCCCTTTTCTAAAATAATAAGGCAATGAGTCTTGTCATTTCTTAATTTCCCTCCCCTTCCACAACATATAAATAGCCGGATAGATGATTAGTTCAAGGATCGTCGAGGTGACGACCCCCCCCACCATCGGCGCTGCAATGCGCTTCATCACATCAGAACCTGCACCTGTGCTGAACATTATCGGCACAAGCCCCGCAAGTATTACGCTCACAGTCATTATCTTCGGCCTTATCCTCTTCACTGCGCCGTACATGACCGCATCCTTAAGCTCCGGCAAGCCCTTAAGCCTCCCCTCTTTCTTCCATTTCTCATAGGCAAGGTCGAGGTAGAGCAGCATTACCACCCCTGTCTCTGCATCGAGTCCTGCGAGCGCTATAATCCCGACCCATACCGCTATGCTCATATTGTAGTTAAGGAGGTAGAGAAGCCAGAAAGAGCCTACAAGGGAAAACGGCACAGCAAGGAGCACAATCATAGTCTTAGCCACTGACTTTGTATTGAAGTATATGAGCACAAATATGACGAACACTGTGAGCGGTATCACAAGCTTGAGCCTCTCCTCTGTCTTGACCAGATACTCATACTCTCCGCTCCATTCGAGCCTGTATCCATCAGGCAGTTTTACAACAGATGCGACCTTCTTCTTAGCCTCATCCACATAGCCGCCGACATCCCGTCCTGAGAAGTCCACATAGACGTATGCTGCGAGAAGGCCTTCCTCGCTCTTTATCGAAGTCGGGCCCATCACTATCTTTATGTCAGCGAGCATTCCGAGAGGGATTTGAGTTAAGTTCGGAGTCCGGAGTCCGGAGTCCGGAGCTGCATCTATTCTCTGCATTCCTGATCCAACACCGCCCATCGATACAGGCACAAGAATCCTTTTTATCTTCTCGATGTCATTTCTCAACTCCCTTGCATACCTTACATTGACAGAATACCGCTCCCTGCCCTCAACGGTCACAGTCTGTGTCATGCCTCCGAGGGCGCTCGCAATAATGTCCTGCAGATCGTCCATCGAAAGGCCGTAGCGCGCTATCTCATCCCTCCTGGGTCTAATATCGAGGAAATAACCTGTTGTGAGCCTTTCAGCGTAGGCGCTTCTCGTTCCCTGTATGTTTTTTATCGCGTTCTCAACATCGACAGCAACCTTTTCAACAGTCTCTATCTTAGGCCCGAGGACCTTAACTCCGACCGGCGTCCTTATGCCCGTCGCAAGCATATCGATGCGATTCTTTATAGGCATGGTAAAGGAGTTTGCAACACCAGGTATCGTGAGGGCGTCATTCATCTCGTTCTTAAGCTTTTCGACATCCATGCCAGGCCGCCACTCCTTTTCAGGCTTGAGGTTTACCACGGTCTCGAACATCTCAAGGGGCGCAGGATCTGTGGCGGTCTCGGCACGACCTGCCTTCCCGAAGACCTGTGCCACTTCCGGAATCTTCATTAATATCTTGTCCTGCATCTGGAGGAGCTTTGAGACCTCTGAAACGGATGCGCCAGGCACCGTAACAGGCATGTATAACAGGGAGCCTTCATATAACGGGGGCATGAATTCAGAGCCGAGCTTCATAAATGGATAAACTGTCAGCGCCATAATAATGATTGCAAGCACTATTACCGTCTTCTTAAACCTCAAGGCGATTTTCGCAAACGGCTCGTATATCCTGCGTAGTATAAGGCTGACCGGGTTCTTTTCCTCAGGCCGTATCTTGCCCCTTATAAAGAGCGCCATAAGCACAGGAGTAAGAGTTATAGCGAGAAAGGACGAGAAGAGCATCGCAAAGGTCTTTGTGTATGCGAGGGGCTTGAAGAGCCTCCCGGCCTGCCCCTGCAGGGTGAAGATCGGCAGAAACCCTACTGTGATCACAAGCAATGCGAAAAAAAGCGAAGGTCCTACCTCTTTTGCAGCCTCGATGATTACATCCACTCTGTTAGTTTGGAGTTTGGAGTTCGGAGTTCGGAGTTTAAGAGCTTCAAATTCCTCCAACTTCTTATGCGCGTTCTCGACCATAATTATGGACGCATCGACCATTGCTCCGATAGCTATGGCTATACCGCTGAGGCTCATGATGTTGGATGTGACGCCGAGGTAGTACATGCAGATAAACGAGATTATTATCGCTACCGGCAGCGTCAATATCACCACAAGCGCACTCGGCAGATGGAAAAGGAAGACTATGCATACAGCACTCACAGCAACAGAGAGCTTTATGATCTCGTCCTTAAGCGTATCTATAGACTTGTAGATAAGGTCTGTCCTGTCGTAGGTTGTGACAACTTTTACGCCCTTCGGCAGTGAAGGCTGTATCTCCTTTTCGAGCTTCTGCTTCACCCTGTCTATAACATTGAGTACGTTTTCTCCGAAACGTACAACTACAATGCCACCCGCAACCTCGCCCTTCCCGTCAAGGTCTACAAGCCCTCTGCGTATCTCGGGCCCGAGCTGGACTTTAGCAACATCACGCAGCAAGACCGGAGTGCCGAGCCCGTTTGTTCCGACCGAAATACTTTCAATATCACCGATATTTTTGATATACCCTCTGCCGCGCACCATGTATTCGATGCCCGAAAGCTCAAGGACCCTGCCCTCAACATCCTTGTTGCTTTTCCTGATGGATTCCATCACCTTCATTATGGGGATGTTATATGCTGCAAGCCTGTTCGGGTCTATGTTAATTTGGTACTGCTTTACAAAGCCTCCAACACTCGCAACCTGTGAGACACCCGGCACGCTTTCGAGTGCAAGCTTTATGTTCCAGTCCTGTAATGAACGGAGCTCTGCGAGGTTATGCCCTCCGGTCTCATCAACGACCGCATAGCTGAACCCCCAGCCCACGCTCGTGGCATCCGGCCCGAGCACGGGATTTACATCCTGAGGTATCTTGCCTTTTACAGACTGGAGGTATTCGAGGACACGGCTCCTCGCCCAGTAGATGTCAGTGCCTTCATCGAATATGACGTAGATGAAGGAGCTGCCGAGAAAAGAAAACCCCCTCACGACCTGCACCTTCGGTGCTGCGAGCAATGTAGAGCTTATGGGATATGTGATCTGATCTTCCACGAGGTCCGGACTCCTGCCGGGCCATTCCGTGTAAATGATTACCTGCGTGTCGCTCAGGTCCGGTATAGCATCGAGCGGTGTATTCTTTAATGACCAGAAGCCCCAAACTAAAAGAAACGCCACCATGATGAAGATGATGAACCTGTTCCGTGAGCTGTATTCTATTATTTTAGCTATCATG
>CAKKPH010000213.1 GCA_919901585.1 Thermodesulfovibrionales bacterium
TTGAGTATCTCCCGCAGGTTCTTCTCGTCCTCAATAACGACTATCTTGTCCTTTTTGACTTCCATCTCCATAGGTCAGTGCTGTTATGTTGATGATGATACAAGACTATTATAATTGATAATGTTATTGTCCTTCTGTTTTATTTTGTCTTTTGGATATTCGTTGCTGTATCCCTTGCTCTGGAAGTAGCCGGTTTCGACCGGCAGTACGACTTCAAAGACCGAACCATGTCCGGGCCGACTCCTGACATTGATCTTTCCCCTGTGCTCCTCGATAATCCTGTAAGCTATGGCAAGACCGAGGCCTGTGCCTTTATCCTTGGTGGTAAAGAACGGATAAAATATCTGATGAAGATTTTCAGGTGATATGCCGGCTCCGGTATCCTGAAAAGATACAACAATATTATCTCTCTCTTTTCTCGCCTCTATTGTCAGCTCGCCGCCGTCCTGCATGGATTCTATGGCATTCACGCCGAGGTTCAAAAAAACCTGCCTCAGTTTGTGGGGGTCAGCCACAATTTCTATGTTATCCCTGAATTCCCTCCTGATAACTATGTCGCTTCTCTTATCATATGCATTCTTCAGCATATCTATTATTTCGTTAAGCAGGCTCTCCATGCTGAACCTTGTTAGCTCGGGAGGCTTAGGTTTTGAGTAAGTGAGAAAATCTGTAATTATCTTATTCAGTCTGTCCATCTCACTCAGCGCTATGCCCATAAGTTTTTGGCTCTGGTCCCTGTTGAGCGCTCTTTCCTTTAGCATTTCGACCGAACCCCTCAGAGATGCAAGCGGGTTTCTTATCTCATGTGCCATGTTGGCCGACATCTCACCTATTGCAGCCAGCGTCTCCTTTAGCTTTAATTCATTCTCAAGGTTCTTAAGTCTTGTGATGTCCTGAAAGATACAGATATATCCTTTTTTGCTGCCTTTGTTGTCTGTAATGCCTGAGAGTGTAAGTCCGATTACCCTTATTTCATTGTTATTGATAATTGTCCCTTCCATCCTCTCTTTTTTATCCGTACCGGCAGTGAAAGGGAAAAGCTCTGTTAAATTCTTTGAAACAATTTCAGCGTTATTTATGCCTGTTATCTCCTTAGCAGCCCTGTTGAAGGAGAGTATCCTCCCTGTAATGTCGGTTGTGAGCAATCCTGTCGGAAGACTCTCTATAAGCTCTGTATTGAAGAGCGTGAGATCCCTAAGGTCTGAGTCCCTCTGTCCGAGTGATATAGAGGCCTTTTCGAGCCTTGATGAGAGGTAGCCTGTCATGACCGCAGTCAGATAAAAGGCAGATATGTGCGAAAAGATATTGTAAAAGAAGTCTTTTTCTTCAATATCAGGGGTGTAGGTAACAGAGAGTATCCTGTAAAACTGGAGGTCTATAAGAAGGCCGTAGAGAATGCTGGATATTGTCGCTATTACATAGCCTGCCTTCTTGTCGATTATAATTGCAGAGGCTATAACGGTCAGAAGCAGCATGAATGAAAACCAGCTCTCGATGCCGCCTGTCAGTGAAATGAGTATGGTCCCGGCTATTGTGTCAAGCGTTAGCTGCAAGTATGCAAAGGCCTTAACGTTCTTTACCCTGTTTATGAAGAGAGAATATAAGATAGTCAGGAGGTAGAGGAATACTATAAGGTAGGGTATTCCGTCAGTATATTGTTGTTTATAATATCCTATGTCGAATATGCGGTATGTGCCGAGCAGGAGCGAGGCAAAGGCCACCCTGAAGACCATCAGGATCTTCAATCTCTTAGGAAGAACAGTCATGTCCATGACTTATTTTACGAGGGTAAGAAGCTTGAATATCGGCAGATACATAGCTACGACAGTGTAACCGATCGTCGAGCCGAGGAAGACTATCATGATCGGCTCTATCATTGAGGTAAGGTTTGAGACTGCCATGTCTACTTCGTCATCGTAGAAATCAGCTATCTTCGAGAGCATCGTATCGAGCGCACCGGTCGATTCGCCTACTGCTATCATGTGTGTGACCATCGGCGGGAAGACCCGGGCCTTTGCAAGGGGCTCTGCGAGGGTCTTGCCCTCTGAAACAGCCTTCTTAACATCCATGACCGCATATTCGATCACCTTGTTGCCGGCGGTCTTTGCAGTGATCTCGAGTCCGTCGAGTATCGGTACACCGCTGCTGATAAGCGTGCCGAGGGTCCTGGTGAATTTTGCAACAGCAACCTTTCTAAAGAGTATGCCCAGGACAGGTGCCTTTAAGAGTATAGCGTCAATCGTCTTTTTCCCCTTCTCGGTCCTCCGGATCTGCGCTATAAACAGGAAAAATCCTATGATAGCAATGAGTATAAAGAGGCCGCCTATACCGCTTATAAAGTTGCTCAGGTTGATGATAATGCGCGTTGGTGCAGGTATGGTGCCTCCAAGAGTCACAAACATCTTTGAAAACGTAGGGACAACGAATATCATTATGACCGCAATGACAATGACCGCAATGACTGATACGACTGCCGGATAAATCATTGCGCCCTTAACCTTCTTCCTGAGTTTCATGGCCTTCTCAATGTATTCTGCAAGCCTGTTAAGTATGGTATCGAGTATGCCGCCTGCCTCGCCTGCTGCGATCATATTCACATAGAGCTCTGAGAATATGCGGGGGTGTTTTTTTAGTGCGTCAGCGTATGTCGATCCTGCCTCTACATCTGTCTTGACGGATGAGAGCACCTTTGCGAGGGTCTTATTCTCGACCTGAGAAGTGAGTATCTCAAGGCTCTGGACAAGAGGCAGACCTGCCTCTATCATGGTGGCAAACTGTCTTGTGAATACAGTGATATCCTTATCGCTCGCCTTTGAGCCGAAGCTGAAAGGTATTTTGGATTTCTTTTCTGTTATAACTGTCGGCGTGATATTCTTCCGCCTTAGCTGGGAGATGACCTCTTCTTTGGAGTTTGCAGACAACTCGCCTGATTCAATAGTGCCTCTAAGGGTCTTGCCGGACCACTGGAATGTTACAGGCATCTTTTTTAGCCTCTACCCTTTTGAGCGTTGGATGTGCGCTGGATAATATTGATGATTTCATCAGGAATCACTGAACGGCCAATTGTATCCTCGTATGTGATCAACCCCTTTGTGTACAGGTCAAGAAGCGACTGATTCATGGTCTGCATGCCTGATTTCATCTGGCCTGTCTGCATGGTTGCGTATATCTGGTGCACCTTGTCTTCGCGTATAAGGTTTCTTATTGCAGGGTTGGGGATAAGGATCTCTGCTGCAACAACCCTCCCCTGACCTGATTTTTTCGGTATCAACTGCTGGGAGATTATCCCCTCGAGCACAAAGGAGAGCTGAACCCTGATCTGCTCCTGCTGATGTGCAGGAAATACATCAATAATACGGTTGATGGTCTGCACAGCAGAATTGGTATGCAGGGTAGCCAGGGTGAGATGACCTGTTTCAGAGACTGTTAAGGCCGCCTCAATAGTCTCGAGGTCGCGCATTTCTCCGATGAGTACCACGTCCGGATCCTGCCGCAGGACATATTTAAGCGCTGTCTTGAAGGAGGAGGTGTCTGCATTAATCTCCCTCTGGTTTATCAGGCACTTTTTGTGTGTATGGAGATATTCTATAGGATCTTCAATGGTTATTATATGCTCGTACCTCTCTTCATTAATCTTGTTTACCATTGCAGCGAGGGTTGTTGACTTTCCGCTTCCGGTAGGCCCTGTTACAAGAATAAGGCCCCTCGGTTTTTTGCCGAGCTCATTTACTATCTCAGGCAGTCCGAGCTCGGGGATAGTCTTGATGCTGAAGGGTATGGTCCTGAATGCGCCTGCTACAGCGCCTCTCTCCATGAAGATATTTGACCTGAACCTGCTCAGTCCCTTCAGTCCGAACGAGAGGTCCAGCTCATTGTTTTCCTCGAACTTATGTTTCTGCGCATCTGTGAGTATGCTGTAACAGAGGGCCTTTGTGTCGGCAGGGGTGAGCTGGGGATGGTCCATCGCAACCAGTCTGCCGTCTATCCTGAACTGAGGCGGCGCACCTGTAGTTATATGGAGGTCTGACGCCCCCCTGTCAATCACCTGTTTAAGCATGTCGTATAATGAGGCCACTTGCTCCTCCCTAATCCCCGAACGTTACCCTTAATACCTCTTCAACGGATGTGACCTCTTCCTTGACCTTTGTCAGGCCGCTCATCCTGAGTGTCTTCATACCGAGCCTGACGGCCGTCTTCTTTATCTCGCCGGATGATGCGCCTTCAAGTATGAGCTCCTTTATGTCATCAGTTATAGGCATTACCTCATACAGGGCTATCCTCCCTTTGTACCCTGAATTGTTGCATTCAGGGCAACCGGTGCCCTTGTAGCATTTTACGGTTTTGGCCTCTTCTTCGGAAAACCCTATCTTCTGCAGGGCATGGACTGAAATATCCTCCTCTACCTTGCAGTGAGGGCATATCTTGCGTGCAAGCCTCTGTGCCATGATCAGGATGACGGAAGATGAGACGAGGAATGGCTCGATACCCATATTCAGGAGCCTGCTGATGGTGCCCGGAGCGTCGTTAGTATGGAGCGTGCTTAATACAAGATGCCCTGTCAAGGCAGCCTTTACAGCAATCTCGGCTGTCTCGAAATCCCTTATCTCGCCGACCATTATGATGTCAGGGTCCTGCCTCAGGAATGATCTTAAGGATGCTGCAAATGTGAGGCCAATCTCTTCCTTGACCTGAACCTGATTTATTCCCATAAAGTTGTATTCTACAGGGTCTTCTGCAGTTATTATGTTTGTGCCGGGCTTGTTCAGATGGTTCAGGGCAGAATAGAGGGTTGTAGTCTTGCCGCTGCCGGTAGGTCCGGTGACCAGCACCATGCCGTAAGGCTTTTCTATGGCAGCCATGAAGTCGTCAATCTGTTCCTTTAAAAAACCGAGTTTTGTTAAGTCGACCTGAAGGTTGGATTTGTCGAGTATCCTCAAGACTGTCTTTTCTCCGAAGAGGGTAGGGAGCGTCGAGACACGGAAATCTATCTCTCTCTTCTTGCCGAGCTTAAGCTTTATCCTCCCGTCCTGCGGCAGCCTCCTCTCAGCTATGTCGAGTTTTGCCATTATCTTAACGCGGGACGTCAGGGCGTTCTTTATCTTTACAGGGATGTTCATGACACTGTACATGACACCGTCAACCCTGTATCTAACCCTGAAGGAATTCTCATAAGGCTCAAGATGGATGTCGCTTGCACCGGCCTTAATTGCATTAACGAATATCCCGTTCACAAGCTTAACGATAGGTGCTTCGACATCTTTGATGACCGTAGTATCTTCCTTCTCATCAACCACGTCTATGGTATCAAGCGCACTGCCGACAATAGTATCGAATTCCTCGACATTAACAGTCGGTCCCTCATCAATATAGAGGGGTTCGGTTTGAAGGTCCTCTTCCTGCAGGGTGTAATCCTTTGCCTGCAGCACCTGAGAAGACGGTTTCCTTGAAGTTATCATCGCCTCTGAGGTCTTTTGATAATATATCGAGATCGCATTCAGTATGTCGGATTCCGCAGCAATAACTACCTCAACATTGTAACCGGTCATGAACTTTACATCATCAACGGCAAAGAGGTTTGAGGGGTCAGACATCGCAAGGGTTAATGAGGCGCCAACCCTTCCAACAGGCATTATCAGGTATTTCTTTGCCATCTCTGCAGGGATGAGCCTGATTACTGCAGGGTCTATCTTAGACCCTGAAAGGCTGATCGAAGGGATACCGAATTGTTTGCTCAGAAACGAGAGGAGCGTCTCACCTGAGACAAAACCAAGTTTTTGAAGGCTTCCCCCAATGCTTCCGCCTTCTCTTTTCTGGAGATTCAGGGCCTGCTTAAGCTGTTCCTCAGAGATTACATTTGAGGATATGAGCATTTGACCGAGTTTCGCTGCCATCGAGATTTACGATATACCAAAATTACTTGAATGTCAATAAGTTAGGTTCACAGCGGACGGCTCTATATCAGTCTGAATACCAGAGACCCTTAAACCTGTTTGGCCTGCCTTGATATCTTCCTGTTGACAAACAGTTGCTGGACAATGCTGAGTATGTTGTTTACGAGCCAGTAGAGGACGAGCCCTGATGCAAAGTTGAGAAACATGAATGTGAATATTACAGGCATAAGCATCATCATCTTGTTCTGCTTCGGATCAAGTGATGTAGGAGTCATCTTCTGCTGTATGACCATTGTTACACCCATCACAACCGGCATTACATAATAAGGGTCCTTTGCAGAGAGGTCTGTTATCCAGAACATGAACGGAGCTCCCCTTAATTCAATGGCTATCATAAGCACCTTGTAAAGCGCGAAAAACACAGGTATCTGGAGAAGCATCGGGAGGCATCCGCCCAGGGGGTTGACCTTGTGCTTCTTGTACATCGCCATCATCTCTTTCTGCTGCCTCTGTGGGTCTTTCTTGTGCTTTTCCTTGAGTTCGTTGAGTTTTGGCTGGAGTTCCTGCATCCGCTTCATGGACTTCTGGCTCTTGTTCAGAAGGGGTATAAAGGGTATCCTCGTAATAATAGTGAGAAGGACGATAGCCCATCCATAGTTGCCGAAGTACTTATAGAAAAACTTAAGCACCCAAAAAAGCGGTCTTGCGAGAACGGAGAAAAACCCGAAGTCTACTATATGTTCGAGCCCGACATTCATTTTCTCGAGCCTTTCATAGTCCTTAGGGCCTGCATAAATCATATAGCTGTTTGTCCCTGACTTGGTCCTGCAGGCAAGCTCAGTATAGTCCTTGCCCTTCCATGCCCTTACCTCTACATCCTGCCCGGAAGGTATTATGGATGCAAAAAAGTATTTATCCTCCTGCGAGACCCACCGGATATCTCCTGTGAATGACTTAGGCTCCTTCAGTTTTGTCGCCCCAAGTTCTATCCTCTCAGTGCCTTTAAGCAGGACAGGCCCTGTATGCTGTGAGGATTCGTCATTAATATCACTTATCCCGAAACCGGTCCCCAATGAAATCCAGT
>CAKKPH010000214.1 GCA_919901585.1 Thermodesulfovibrionales bacterium
AGTCTCGGGCTGTCTGCCGATAAGTGTCATCCGGGGGGGGGCCTTTCCGAGTAGCTTCAAAGCAAAGATCACATCAGGCAGCCCGACATTATGTATAGATAACTTGGTGCTGATAAAGGAAGGGATATCGCAATCCTCAATAATGCAGATAGTGCCGGGCTCTTTCCCCAGGTTGACTGCATCCAGAATAAGCAGCTTGTCCCTGCCTTCTATGAAGGGGAGGAGATCGAGGCCCATTGTGCCGCCGTCAATTATCTCTACGTTATCGGGAAAATCAAAACGGTCATTGAGGATGCCGAGGGCGTGCACGCCGACACCTTCGTCTCCGAGCAGGATATTGCCGAGCCCAAGCAAGGCGACATCCTTGCCGTTGCTTGAAAAAAAACCCTTGTTGCCTCCCTGCCTCTCTTCTGAAAAAGAGGGCAGGGAGGCATGCTCATTAGACGGGCTTATTCTCATTCCTTGCCGGATATGAACTTGTAACCGCCAAAGATTGAGAACATGAGGCCGTTCTTCTCGACTGAATCGAGCCACCATGCAATGTATATATGAACAAGCACAAAGGCGAGGATTACGTACATAACAAGGTGGTGGAGCAGCCTGATCGTCTGGAGGTGCAGAAGACCTGTAAGCCATCCGCCAAGCAGTGTCCACAAAAAACCACTGTGGTTAACAGAGTACAGAGCGAAACCGGACACAATCTCAAAACCGAAGATCAGAAATACAATAAAATACGTCAGGCCGGCAGTTGCTGTGTGGCCAATGGCAAAAGGCGCCTTTTTGGACAGCAAGGCATAAAACTTAATCCCTCCGATGAGGTCACGCCAGCGTTCAGCGCTGAACGGGAACCAGGCCCTCCAGCTCGCATACTCGTTTCCCATAAAGGACCAGTAAATCCTTATAATCATGCCCAGAAGGAACGCATAACCGGCCACAAAATGTATGAACCGCATCCACCCCATTATGTATTGGTCTGCTGAAAGCGCATGAATAAAAGGATTCCCGATGTAAAGGCCTGTAATAGAAAAAGCTATGATACAGGCTATGCTGATCCAGTGCGTGAGTCTCACCGGAAACTCCCATGTGTAGACTCTTTTGCTCTGTTGCATCATGACCTCCTTTCTGTTTTAGTCATTGACCCTAAACAACCTTGATCCTTGTCACTTCTTTGCCCCCTGCATCAACCACATGGACCGCACACGCCATGCACGGGTCAAAGGAGTGGATAGTCCTCAATATCTCAACCGGCTTGTTTGGGTCTGCAACAGGTGTCCCTATAAGGGCTGCCTCGTAGGGCCCTTTCTGTCCTTTGGCATCTCTCGGAGACCCGTTCCATGTGCTCGGGACTATGCACTGGTAGTTATCTATCTTGCCGTCCTTTATCCTTATCCAGTGTCCGAGCGCACCGCGCGGCGCTTCATAGAAGCCGAAGCCCTTTGCCTCAGCAGGCCATGAGGATGGATCCCATTTTTCGCCGGCATGCACCTTTATGTCGCCTTTTTTCATGTTGGCTGTAAGCTCGTTGATAAACTCAGGCAGGAGCTCGGCAGTAACGAGCGTCTCTATCCCCCTTGCAGCGACCCTTCCGAGTGTCGAGAAAAGGGCAGCAGGGCCTACGCCGAGTTTATTCAGGACAAGATCAACAACCTCTTTCACGCGCTTATGGCCTGAGCCGTAAGCAACAAGCATCCTCGAAAGAGGGCCAACCTCCATTGCCATATCTTCGTATCTCGGGGCCTTGAGCCACGTATATTTCTTGTCCGTATTAAGGAACTCATAAGGCGGCTTCGGCCCGGTGTATTTGTAATTGGTCTCGCCTTCCCACGGGTGCTTGGACTTTGCGTCGCCCTCCGTGTATTCATACCAGGAATGGGTGACGTATTCCATTATCTTTGCATGGTCCACAGGATGCACCTTTGAGAGGTCCTTGCCTTTTATTATGCCCCTCGGGAAGTGCGTGTTTGCAGAGTTGCTCTCTGTGTCCTTCGGGAACTGGCCGTATGACATAAAATTGCCGACGCCTCCTCCAAAGGCAGCCCAGTCTTTGTAAAATGATGCCACGGCAAGCAGGTCCGGAATATAGACCTTTTCGACAAATTCCTTGGCCTTTTGGGCGAGGCCTGACATCATGGCTATGCTGGCAGCATTAAGGGCATTCTGGCTGTTAAGGTCTATCGGGGTCGACATGCCGCCTACGAGATAGGTCTGCGCATGCGGGTTTTTGGACCCAAGCAGGGCCTGAATCTTTATCACATCCTTCTGCCATTCGAGCGCCTCGAGGTAATGGGCAACTGCCATCAGGTTCGCCTCAGGCGGGAGCTTGTATGCAGGATGTCCCCAGTATCCGTTTGCGAACGGGCCGAGCTGGCCGCTTTCGACAAAATTCTTAATCCTCGTCTGTATGCTCTTGAAATAGGCGGCGCTCGAATTGTGCCAGTCAGATATCGACTGCGCCAGAGCAGAGGTCTTGGCATGGTCTGCCTTGAAAGCGCTTACAATATCTACCCAGTCAAGCGCATGCAAGTGGTAGAAGTGAATAACATGGTCCTGCACATACTGTGTGGCAGATATTATGTTTCTTATTATCCTTGCGTTATCTGGAATCTTTATACCTAAGGCATTTTCGACCGCTCTCACCGAGGCGGTTGCGTGAACCGTAGTTCAGACGCCTCATATGCGCTGGGTGAAGGCCCATGCGTCCCTCGGGTCCCTGCCCTTAAGGATAATCTCAATACCTCTGAACATGGTGCTCGAAGACCACGCATCAACAACCTTACCGCCTTCTACCTGTGCCTCAATCCTGAGATGACCCTCGATCCTGGTTATCGGATCAATTACGATCTTGGCCATAAATCATCCCTCCTTAATTTATTGATATTATTCTTCAGTCTTTTCTCCTTTTGATCTCGCTGCCTTTGCAATTCCATGAAGGGCAAGACCGGCAGCGGTAGCTACTGCAAGACCGGCCCCGATCTTGTCTGCTGTTGTCTCGACACCAAATCCGGGCACATTGGGAAGCCTTCTGTAGATAGGGGTCATTGTGTCCCAGAAATTAGGCGAAGCACAGCCAAAGCAGCCGTGACCAGCCTGAACAGGCCAGCTCGTGCCGTCATTGTATTTGACAGAAGGACAGTTGTGGAATGATTCGGGCCCCTTGCAGCCCATCTCATACAGACACCATCCCTGCCTGTGGCCTTCATCGCCCCAATTCTTTACGTACTGGCCTGCATCAAAATGGGATCTCCGTTCGCAGTTGTCGTGAATCCTCTTGCCATAGGCAAAATATGGCCTGCCGAGTTTGTCCATAGAAGGCAATGAGCCAAAGGTCAGGAAGTGGACAACTGTTGCTGTCAGGTTCTCGACATTAACAGGGCATCCGGGGAGGTTGACGACGGTAATGCCGGGCACAGCCTCCTTTGTGCTGACAGCGCCTGTTGGGTTAGGTTTTGCTGCCGGAATGCCTCCAAAGCTTGAACAGGTACCTACATTAATAGTCACAAGCGCATTGCCGCAGACCTCTTTTGCTATATCCAGTGCGCTCTTGCCGCCGACACAGCAATAGACACCACCGTCCTTTACAGGGATGGAGCCCTCTACCACTGCAATATATTTCCCCTTCAGGTTTTTGACTACATCCATGAGCGATTTCTCCGCCTGTTTGCCTGATGGGGCCATGATGGTCTCATGGTAATCAACAGAAAGGATATCGAGGACAATGTCTGCTACTGTAGGCTTTGTAGCCCTCAGCAACGCCTCTGTGTCGCCGGCGCAGTCCTGGAATTCGAGCCATACAAGGGTAGGTTTCTTTGCCTTCTCGAGTGCCTCAGCTATCTTCAGGGCAAAGCCAGACGGAAGGGCGAGGGTTGCTGCCATAGTTGTGCAGAACTTCATGAAATCCCTTCTTGATACCCCGCCTTTTTTGAGCCTCTCACTTATACTTGAGCCATTATCAAAAGTGCTCATAGTATACTTCACCTCCTTCAAACGGTTTTCTGGTTATTAATAAAAGAGATAACACGTAATAAGGCCGATCTTCTTTTTTCCCATAGTCAAAACATATCAAAAATAAGATACCTTGTCAAGAAATATTTGCTCTGCAAATATGCTGTTTTCAGGCTGTTTTTTGAAGTTTGCTTCAGTCATGAATGTTTTTTGACAATGCTCACTGAAATCCGTTAGAATTCAGGATAATTTTTTCTGGAGAGATGACCGAGAGGCTGAAGGTGCACGACTGGAAATCGTGTGTACGCTAATACCGTACCGTGGGTTCAAATCCCACTCTCTCCGCCAGTTAAAGACAGTCATTATTGAACAGTGAACAATAATTGACAAGGTTTAAAATTCTAAAAACTGATTATTGATCGCTGTTTTCCTGCAGCCGGCGAATGGCCCTGCGCAGCAGTAAGGTGTGAACCCCGTCAGGTCCGGAAGGAAGCAGCGGTAAGCATTCTCCCTGTGTGCCGCAGCAAGCTGTTCACCGGTTGCAGGAAAACAGTGCAGAAAATTTTCTTAATGTTTCTCAAGGAAACTCTATGAGCTATCTTGTATTGGCAAGAAAATGGAGGCCCAAGGGCTTCGAAGACCTGATTGGTCAGGAGGGGATAACGCGCATCCTGACCAATGCGATTTCACAAGGCAAGATCGCCCATGCCTATCTCTTCTCCGGCCCGAGGGGCGTCGGCAAGACATCGACTGCAAGGATACTCGCAAAGGCCCTGAATTGCGAGAAGGGGCCGAACCAGAACCCTTGCGGCGCCTGCTTGTCATGCAGCGCAATAGCAGAAGGGACGTCCATGGATGTCATGGAGATCGACGGCGCCTCGAACAACAGCGTGAACGACATCAGGGACCTGCGGGAGAGGGTAAAGTACGTTGCAGCAGGCGGGGGCTATAAGGTCTATATCATTGACGAGGCCCACATGCTTTCAGATGCTGCCTTCAATGCCTTGCTGAAGACACTCGAGGAGCCGCCGTCACGCGTCGTATTTGTTCTCGCAACAACGGTGCCGAGGAAGATCCCTGCCACTGTGCTTTCGAGGTGTCAGCACCTTCCATTTAAGAGGATCCCGGGACTGAAGATAAAGGCCAGGCTTAAGATGATCTCGGCTTCAGAGGGGATAAATATTGCTGACGAGGCGATCGAGATGATAGCCCGTGCAGCAGATGGAGGCATGCGCGACTCACTCACAATACTTGATCAGGTCGCTGCATTTTCCTCTGACATAGATGCCTCGGATATTAAGGACCTTCTCGGAATAGCGGACTTTGCTGCCATCTCTGAATTATCAATGGCAGTTCTTGAAGGCGACAGGGATAGGATAGTCTCATGCATATCCGGACTCACGGAAAAGGGTACAGACCTGAGGGCGTTTGCAAGAGACCTTATGGGGTTTTTTAGAGATCTTTTGGTCGTAAAGATTGCATCGAGGCCTGATGAAATACTTGAGGTTACTGAGAATGAGTTGACGATAATGAAGGGGATTGTCGCAAATGTCTCTGAAGATTACATGACTATATTGTTGTCCGAGCTTGTAAGGGCAGAAGCAGAGGTCAGGCTTGCCTTCTCTCCCCGCGTTGCATTCGAAATGTCACTAATAAAGGCGAGTTTCTTAAATACTTTGAGGCCCTTAAATGAGGCGATAGACAGCATTGAGACGCTTATTGAAGGGAAGGGTGTCTCTGATAGAGCAAAGGGCAGTGCCGGCAATGAAACCCCTGAGAGGGCAAAACATAAGGAACAGACCAAGGTTGTTGAGAGGCAGTACAGAGAGATGCAACCCTCTCCAGTCGCCACATCCGGAGATGATAGTTCCGGCAAGGATTCTGATTCAGCCGATGATACGGGTGCCCGGTTATCTGACTTGTCTGAGCCTGAAAAAACAGATGACATTGAACATGCCTCACATACTGCAGCAGATTTTTCGTGGGACGCCGTAGTGAGGAAGATTGACGAGGTCAACCATCCGCTTGCAGGCAAGCTTTCACTCGCCAACGCAAGTCTCGAGGGTGAGACTCTTCATATCCTCTTTAATGGCGGCACATCAGTACATATAGATTCTGTGAAAAAGAATATAAAGGCGATTGAGAAGGCAGCGTCTGAGGCTATGGGAAAAAAGGTCTCTGTAAAGATAGATGCGCTGAAAAAGGAGGTTCAAAAGAAGAAAGACCTTAAGGAAAAAGCAATGTCAGAGCCGATCGTAAAGGGCGTGATAGACCTTTTTGACGGGAGGATCGTTGATATAAAACCGATCGAAAATTCATCAAATGGAGGCAATGATGTCTAAGAAGATGCTTGGAGATATTATGCGTGAGGCCCAGAAACTACAGGCTGAGATGCAGAGGCTTCAGGAAGAGGCAAAGAAGAAGACTGTTGAGGCGAGCGCAGGCGGCGGCATGGTCACTGTCATAGCCAACGGAGCAGGAGAACTCGTCTCTGTAAGGATCGAAAAGGATGTTGTAAACCCTGAGGATGTCGAAATGCTGCAGGACCTCGTGCTTGCTGCCTCAAATGAGGCGTTGAGGAGGGCCCAGCAGATGGTCAATGAAGATATGTCAAAGGTGACCGGAGGCCTCCAGTTGCCGGGCATAGGCGGCCTCGGCAATATCTTTGGATAGCACCGGATGACTCAGGGAATAATCGAAAACCTGATAACCGAGCTCACAAGGCTGCCCGGAATTGGCAGGAAGACTGCTCAGAGGCTTGCGTTTTATATACTGACCATGCCTGAAAATGAGGCCAGGTCTATTGCCACAGCCATAAGCGAGGTTAAGGGGAAGGCCCGTTTCTGCACCAGGTGCTTTAGCATAACTGATTCTGAAATATGCGGGATATGCAGGGACGAAGGCAGGGATTTCAAAATGATATGCGTTGTTGAGGAGCCGAGCAACATCCTTGTTATTGAGAGGTCGAGGTTCTACAACGGGCTCTACCATGTATTGCTCGGGGCTCTATCGCCACTTGACGGCGTCACCCCTGAAAAACTCAAGATAAATGAGCTTGTGCAGAGGGTAAAAAATGACGGCATAGAAGAGGTTGTTATCGCCACAAACCCGAACACAAAGGGAGAAACGACTGCACAGTATATAAAAGAGAGACTGAAAGGACTGCCTGTCAGGATAACGAGGATTGCATACGGACTTCCGATGGGCAGTGATATTGAGTTTGCCGATGAGGTCACACTCAGCAAGGCCCTTGAGGGAAGAAGATTGATGTGAGGAGAACCCATTGAAATTAGCAATTATAGGACTTTCGAATTCAGGAAAGACAACGGTATTTAATGCACTCACAGGACAGAACCTCGAGTCGACAATATACCCGACTGTGAGCGGAGAGCCGAACTTCGGCGTCGTGAAAGTGCCGGACAATAGGGTTGAGAGGCTGACCAATGTTTATAAGCCGAAGAAGGTCACATACGCCACCGTTGAGTACATCGATTATATCGGCCTTACAAAAGGTGATGTTGCACAGAACAGAAAGGTCTTTGACCTTGTAAAAGATGCTGATGCGACAGTCCATGTTGTGAGGGCCTTTGAAGACGATTCAGTCACGCACCCGCTTAATGAGATAAACCCCCTGCGCGATATAGAGACCCTTGAGCTCGAGCTCATATTCGGAGACCTCGAGTTTGTAGAAAAAAGGCTCGAAAGGATGGAGGAGGGGTCAAAGCGGGGCAAGAAGCCGAACGAGGCTGAGAAGAAACTCCTCCTGAAATGCAAAGGGGCCCTCGAAAAAGAGATACCGTTGAGGCTCGTCAGCTTTGACGAGGAAGAACAGAAGGTGATGAAGCCTCTGCAGTTCGTCTCGATAAAGCCTGAAGTGGTTGTGTTAAATGTTGGAGAGAAGGACTTGGACAGCGAGGAGACAAAAGAAATGCTTGAGGCTCTCGAGGCTTACTTTAATAAATCAGCTTTTGGCTTACAGCCTTCAGCTTATACGAAGGCCTGTCTCTCTCTCTGCGGCAAGATCGAGATGGAGATAGCACAGCTTGCATCAGAAGAGGCAAGGGTCTTCCTCGATGACCTTAAAATTGATGAGCAGGCTCTCAACAAGCTGATACATGTCAGCTATAAGCTTTTAGGGCTTATATCCTTTCTCACAGTAGGTGAGGATGAGGTGAGGGCCTGGACTATTGTGAGAGGCACAAATGCCCAGAAGGCAGCAGGGAAGATACACTCGGATATAGAGAGGGGCTTTATAAGGGCAGAGGTCGTGAGCTATAACGATTTTATTTCCTCAGGCAGCATGTCAGGGGCAAGGGAGAAGGGACTGCTGAGGCTTGAAGGCAAGACATACGAGATAAAAGACGGAGATATCATTAACTTCAGGTTCAATGTTTAGTCCGTAATGCTTCACCTTAGGTTGGCCCTCACAGGCATTTTATCTTTGTGGCTGCTCACATAATCCCCTGATGTCTCAAGGTCTATCACAATCCCGGCACATGCTTCATCGTGTGCATAGGCCTGACCATTTGCCTTGATGCTGTAAGAGTCTGAACCGGCCCTGTCAAGCAGTAGACCCAATCCTCCTGTGGTCGCTGCCCCCTGCGAGAGTATGCCGGAAATGTACCTATCATTTCCTTTCCTGTCGTCAAGGACTCCGACTCCAAAGTCATGGCCTATCCCCTGCGCAACACCATACGAGGAGTAATAGAAGTCATCTCCAGACTCGTCAATTAAAATACCAATTGATGAATGGATGCCTGCACCCTGTGCATACCTCCCTGAGATATATCTGTCATTTCCTGCAAGGTCTTTCAGGATGCCGACCCCGTAATAATAAGAGGCGCCCTGCGCAAAGTAGTCGGCAATATACGTGTCATCGCCGTTTTTATCTATCAGCATCCCTATGCCCCCTGATACGCCCATCACCTTCTTCTCCGGACGTATGCCCTTTCCAAACCCCTGACCCATGCTTACTGTGGAACGCAGAGGGTCCCTGAAATCAGGCTCGACGCCTCCGAGCATGTAGCGGTCATTCCCATTATCATCTATCAATATCCCGGCGCCGCGGGAAAGACCGAGCGCCTGACCATACCTGCCGCACTCATATACAGTATCCTTATCCCTGCTCCAGAGGATGCCTATGCCGAACTGTCCGGTTCCCTGAGAAAAACTCTTTGACCGAAAAACTCCACTACCTTCACCATGAAAAAGCATACCGGTCCCAAATATCCCTGTGCCCTGACTCCCATCTGTAGCCGTGAACGTATCATCACCTTTTAAATCTATCAGAAAGCCGCCGCCCAGAACACCAGAGCCTTGCGAAAACGGCTCTTTTGAAAAGTAAATATCATCGCCTTCCCAGTCAATCACAAGGGCTATGGGCATGCCCTTGCGCGTGCCTCCGGCATTGTTAAGATAGATATCATTGCCGCCGATATCGAGTATAAGTGCAGCATCGTCTGTATAGACATTCTGCCCCATGCCTCCGACTATGACCTTTCCGAATGAAGCCTCTTTTTCAAAGAGGATAGGGCTATCGTTATCCTTGAACCTCTCCAAAAGGTCTCTCTTCAAATCTGCAATGGCACTATTATTCAGGCATGAAATAAGAGGGCTAAATGAATTCAGCAATCCCCTTAAATCTATCCTCAGGGACAATTCGAGCAGCCTGCTCCACTTATCGCTGTTCCATGGCTCTAAGGCACTTTCTAAAAAAAACTCCTTTTCATCCTGACTTAAAGCCTGAAACACCTCATTAATTCTCTTGTATGTCTCTTCCATTCTGCTTATCAGGCCGGGCAGGGTCAGTCCGCTGCATCCTGATGAAGCATAATCTATGTCGAGCAATAGAGCAGAAGCTTTAAAGACTTCTGAAAGATTAATACCATTACCGCTTGTAGCATCAATAATCTTGCCTGTCAGCTCATCGGCCACAGTAACGCTCATTAGTGGATGCCTGAGCATATACGTAAACTCATTTAACTGATAAGGGTTGCTGATATTTTTTGATAACCATTCAGGATTGTGAACAAGGTTTGATTGGGTCTCGAGGCCCTCAGTTAATGATTGAAACAGGCCGAGCCTGTTCTCTGACATGAGCTTTTCCTCAAGCATTGACGGCCCGTCTTTACATAAACCAGTTTGGTGGAAGGCCTCAGGTTTTCTCCGGATAAACCTGTTTATTGACCTTACTGTGATATCCATTTTGTGTCCGTCACGCATAACCACGAGTTTGACAGGCTCTTCAATCCCTTCTCTTTCGACCATCTTTTTGAAAAAAGACAATATGTCGCCGCTCTCTCCCCCTGTGCATGCAGGCATACCGTTCATAGTCAGGATAATGTCGTTCTCCTTAATGCCTCCATTCATAGCCGGGCTTCCTTCGATAACATCGGCCACCTGAATGAACTTCCTGCAACCCTCTAAACCGGAAGCCTCTTGTGTCGCAGGTTTCATCGAGATGCCGAGGAAGGGTCTTGGTGACGACTGTTCCTTAATGTCATTGGGCAGATGAAGTATCTTGCAATAGGACTGGTCATTGTTATAAGTCTGTCCTGCAGGCGTCATGTATGAAGCGCACGACCAGCAGAAGGCAAGGGATAAAAGGAGGCTTATCCTGATAGGCAGGATCACAATTGTTTTGTCCTGACCCTGTAATCGATAAGGTAGTAAATGCCAGCAAGGACTATACATAATATTATGCCTTCAACAGGTTTTAGGATATGATAGGTCTTGCCCCACTTGAAGCTGATCCAGAACTCCTTTGAGGGCAGCTCCTTGCTCAGGAGTATGACTGCCTTCCGGGAGTCCGGACCGGGGTATGTCCTTACAACGCCAGCCATGTACAGCAATAAAGAGCTGACAGTGAGCAGGGCAGATGTTATTATTGCAGGTGATTTGAACCACTTCCTGTTCTTAATATCCGGAGCGAATCTCTTATAGTCAAGCATTATGTATATCAGCATAACGCCGATTGCGCCTCCCACAAGGTTCAGGACAATATCGTTAAAGTCAAAATACTTCCAGTTCTTAAGGACAAAATATTGGTAGGCCTCGTCTATTGCGCCGAGAAATGTCGTCCAGAACAATGTATCCCCGAAATGGAGCGTCACTGCAAAGACCGGTATTGCGAGCATTGTATATTGAAGAAAGTGAATAGCTTCGACGTTCACTACCATTAAAGTCGTGTATGAGAGGACAACAAGCCCTATGGTCATGAAGAGATAAAAGGTCCTGAAATACCTGTCAGAAGAGAGTCTTATCCTGTTGGCTATATAAGAAGACATCGCAACTATCAAGGCAACGCCGATGACGGTAATCAGATTGTTATAAACCATGAGCGTGAGCTTATCCTGTATCCATACAGATACCTTGGATACCTCTTCGTGGAGCAGGACAGTTGCGAGGTAGTAACAAGCTCCTATCAGGATATTAACAAGTTTATGTTTGCCTAAAAAAGATATCAGGCTGTTCATATCATAGGGAATAAAGCCTCATATATTTGCATTACGATGACCCTATGTTACAATGTTGAGGGGTCAATTTAAAAGTGATGGAAGAGATCGACGAACTGATAAGGCATTACAACCTCGAAGAAGACCCTGAACATGTCATTATCCCTTTAGTCAAGGGCAACGGCAAGACCAAACGCTGCTTTCTTCTTAAAAGAAGGTTCATGCGGATTATGTATCCGGAAGGCAACTATGTGGATTATCCGCTTACGGAGGTGATAGAGGCGACAATCCGGTTTCCAGACCTTCTGCTGAGCGAGGCCATATACCTTTTACACAAAGAGAGAGAAAGAGATAACGAACCTGACACCTAAGCCATCTCCCTTATCTCCTTTACCGCATCAGCCACATTTGTCTTGATTGCAAGCTTTGTCTTTCTGTCCTTTATCTCGACAAGGTCTTCCTTCAGGTTCTTTTCACCGAGGATTACCTGAAAAGGGATGCCGAGCAAGTCAGCGTCCTTGAACTTAACTCCGGCCCTCTCATCCCGGTCATCCATCAGCACTTCAATCCCGTTCTCTTTCATCTCCTTGTATAACCTCTCTGCAACCTCTACAGTCCCGGTGTCCTTCATGTTAAGGGGTAGCAGCTCAATGTCAAACGGAGCGATGCTCTTAGGCCAGATGATGCCGTCCTTGTCATTGTTCTGCTCTATTGCAGCAGCAGCGATCCTCGCAGGCCCTATGCCGTAGCTCCCCATGATAACCGGCATCTCGAGTCCTTTTTCATCGAGATAGAAGGCCCTTAGCGGGACAGAGTACTTTGTCCCGAGCTTGAATATGTTGCCTATCTCGATGACCCTCTCAATACTCAATTCACCCCCGCATTTCACACAGGAATCACCAGAATTGGCTGCATGAATATCGTGCCATTCAGCGTTAAAATCCGTGATAGGCCTTACGCCTCTTATATGATAATGCGGCTTGTTTGCCCCGCTTATATATACCCCCTGTTTCAGGCATTCGTCAGCAACAAGCCTTATCTTCTGGCCGACAGGTCCTATGAACCCTGCCTCTACACCGAGGATCTCTTTAACCTCTGCCTTTTGTGCAGGCCTGTGGCTGCCGATTACCTTAGCAAGTTTCTTCTCATGTATGTCCTGATCTCCCCTCACAAGCGCAAGGACAGGGCCGTTGTCACTTATCACGAGAATACTCTTTATGAAATATTCCGGCGCAACCTTGAGGAAGTTTGATACCTCATTGACAGTACGCTTTTCAGGTGTCTGTATCTCCTCAAAGGGCCATTCTTCTTTCTTAATCTCTTTCGGAACAGATAGCGCAAGCTCGACATTTGCCGAATAACCGCACTTGCTGCAGAGTGCTATCTCGTCTTCGCCTGCAGGGCTCGGCGCCATAAACTCATGTGATACAGCGCCGCCCATCATGCCCGGGTCCGACTCTACCTGATAAAACCTCAACCCGCAGCGCTTGAAAATACGGTGGTATGCGCCTGCATGAAGCTGATAGTTGGTTTCGAGACCCTCCTCTGTGGCGTCAAAGCTGTAGCTGTCCTTCATTATGAACTCTCTTGTGCGCAGCACACCGCTCTTCGGCCTCGCCTCATCCCTGAGCTTTGTCTGTATCTGATACCATGTCTGAGGGAGGTCCCTGTATGAGCGTATCTCCCTGGCTGCAAGCCAGGTCATTATCTCCTCATGGGTCATGCCGAGGCACATATCCCGGCCTGTCCTATCCTTGAGCCTGAACATCTCATCGCCTATATCATCCCATCTGCCGGTCTGCTGCCATACCTCTGCAGGATGGAGCACAGGCATTGAGACCTCCTGAGCGCCTATCGCCTCCATCTCCTCTTTCAGTATCGAATTAATCCTGTTGAGTACCCTCCATGCAAGGGGCAGGTATATATACAAACCTGCGGCGAGCTGCCTTACATATCCTGCACGCAGCATAAGCTGGTGGCTTATCGCCTCTGCATCAGAAGGTGTCTCCCTCAGAGTAGGTATCAATAATCTCGAAAAACGCATAAGACCTCCGGAGTCAGTTCCAGTGAAAAGTATTAAGTAAATTTTAGAGTAAAGCATAAGCCGGCATTAGTCAAGCAAAACAAAACGCACTTTTAAAAACCCTTGTAAAAGTGTTAGATTATTACACTTAATATTTACGGAGGCGCTTGATGCAGCAGAGGATGCCTATAACACCCGTGGGGTATCAAAAACTTAAGGAAGAGCTCGACAGGCTCCTGAAGGTCGAGAGGCCCAAAAACATACAGGCTATTGCAGAGGCGCGAGCGCACGGAGACCTCTCAGAGAACGCCGAGTACCACGCTGCCAAGGAGAGGCAGTCCTTTTTAGAGGGCAGGATTCAGGAGCTTCAGGGCAAGCTCGCGCTGGCTGAGGTGATCGACCCTTCAAAGATAAACCAGTCGAAATGTGCCTTTGGCGCAACAGTGAAGGTCCTTGATACAGAGGCTGATGAAGATTATATTTTTGTACTTGTCGGTCCTGAAGAGGCTGATGTAAAGAGCGGCAAGATATCAATCAGTTCTCCTGTAGGCAGGGCATTGATCGGCAAGGAGGTCGGTGATACGGTAACTATCAAGGCGCCCGCAAGAACAATGGAATATGAGATTTTAGAGATTCGCTTTGAATAGACTCAGGCACATTCTTACTAATAGGTTCATAAGTAAGAGAACCATTGTTTGTCATTCCGGCTTGACCGGAATCTTTCTTTTCGGAAGGATTCCTCTACGAGCCTGTGGCCGACGCGCTTCGCTTGCGGGAATGACGCCTTACTTATGTACTCCTTAGTAACTGAAGTTCGAAAACAGAAACACTTTTAGCTGTCTGGGTATTCCCCCAATATTTTTTATTGGTGATTGTTGATGACAAGATTTGTAAAAAACTTCCTGATATCCTCCCACTGTTTTTTAGACATAATTGATTGCGAGAAGCCTCTGTCCAAAAGGACAACGCTATTAATCTCCATTTCGGCCTCATCAAAATACACAAGCCCTCTTCTGATATGGTAGGAATAATCTTCCCCCATATTATACTTATCCAGTGTTGCACGAATAAGAAGATTTAATGGGATGCCTGTAGCATCAATGATGGCCTTAAGGTCGACAAAGTCTTTTGCTGTCCCTCTCTGAACTATCGCTACAGTCTTCATAGCGGCTATATCCATAAGTGAAGCCAACGCAACTTTAAGATCGATATTGTTGTAAACAGGCTCTATAAGCCGGTAAGGATAATAGAAAAGACTGAACCTTATCCCATCGACATTGACCACCAGAGAATCCCTGTCAGACAGGTTTTCTACACGGACTGAATGATTCATCTTTATGCTGTCTATAACAGGCCCTGTCAAAAAACTCTTCTGCGTAAAAAGGTCTATGTCAACAGAAACCCTGTGAGCAAGATAAAGGGTAACAGCAGTGCCGCCTGCCATATAGGTTTTATCCGGTAATGTAAAAGAACTTATCTTGCCAATGAGGGAGGCCACACCCGCGGGAACCGCTGTGTAAAACACCGTGTATCCTCCTTCTTGATGCCGAAATAAAGGCACCAGTAATTAACAGTTTGGGGTGAAAGGTAGGAGCTTCGCCTGATAACGGTAGATATAGTATCATTATCGTAAGTTTTAAGAACGAATTCAACCTGTTTGTCTCCGCCGTGCTCAAGCAGACGCTCAATAATCAAAAAACTGTCGCTATTGATATCGAGATTTTCGACAATAGTATCCCATAGGCAGGGGGATATTGTATTCAGGGCGGCTTTATCAAGCATGTTTAATTATATCACACAATCAAAAGGCTATCCATTTTCTTTGTCCATTTTCTTTATCTTTCCGCAAGAATCAGTAAAACATTAAGTATATTTATGCAACAGCCAGAATCTTAAAAGATTGGCGAGGTCATGCGTGTCAACTATGTCCAAATAAGAGTATTAAATCTCACAGGCGTATGCTAAAATACAAAAAAGATAAATTTTGCGAGTGAATTTGATCAGATACTTCAAGGCAAGGATATCAGAGAACAGGCAGTTAAACGGCGAACATAACCTACTTACGCTTGTCCCGCTAACCGGAATAAATGAGCCGGAGCCGGGGCAGTTCTACATGACCGGCACAGGGGCCTGCAATTATGACCCGCTGCTAAAGAGGCCCTTCAGTCTTTTCAGGAGAAAAAACAACAGCCTCCAGATCCTTTACAGGATAAAGGGCAGGGGCACATCACTTATCAGCGGCTTAGGGGAGGGGGCTATTGTTGATATGCTCGGCCCGCTCGGCAACTCTTATCCAATGCCTGCTCATAACGAGACGCCTCTCATAATCGCAGGCGGGATAGGGATTGCACCTCTCTTTTCACTCGCAGAGAGATTGGCCGGCAGGGCTTACATTTTTTACGGAGCAAGGACAAGGGACGAGCTTTTTTTCCTTGCTGAGTTAAAGGTATTTGCAAAAGGTCTCTTCATAAGCACTGATGACGGTTCATATGGCGAGAAGGGCGCTATTATAGCTGTTCTTAATGATTTTTTAACTCGTCACTCGTCACCCGTCACTCGTCACTTGATTTATGCCTGCGGCCCGGCCCCTATGTTTGAATCACTCTGGAATGTTGTTAGAGGCACGGGGATAAAGACCTATGTCACGCTCGAAGAGAATATGGCATGCGGAATCGGGGCCTGCCTCGGATGCGTGGTAAATACAGGGGACGGACACAAGAGCGTATGCAAGGAAGGCCCTGTTTTTTTAATAAACGATATACTGCATATAACAGGATGAATTCATTTGGACCTCTCTGTCAGCATAGGACCACTTAGACTAAAAAACCCTGTTGTGACCGCCTCAGGGACCTTCGGTTATGGCGAGGAATACTCTGAGTTCATTGACCTGAGCAGTCTCGGAGGGGTTGTTGTAAAAGGACTTTCTCTCTTGCCTAAAGAGGGGAATCCTCCGCCGAGGATAACAGAGACCCCTGCAGGCATGCTCAATGCAGTCGGGCTTCAGAACATCGGGATAGAGAGGTTCTTAAGAGAGAAACTCCCGTTTCTCAGGCAATTCGACACCTCTGTAATAGTAAATTTCTTCGGCGATTCGATGGATGAGTATTCAAAGGCAGCAGAGAGCCTTAGTTCTGCTGACGGGATACATGCCCTTGAGATGAATATATCATGCCCGAATAAGCAGGCCGGCTGGTGCATCTTCGGCACTGACCCAAAGGTGACCTTTGAAGTTGTGACTGCTGTGAGGAGGTCAACTCATCTGCCCCTGATAGTCAAGCTCTCTCCGAATGTGACTGACATAAGGGTCATAGCGAGGGCTGCTGCAGATGCCGGCGCTGATGCCCTTTCACTAATAAACACCATTACAGGCATGGCAATCGACATCAGGACAAGGAGACCTGTACTCGCAAACATTACAGGCGGTCTCTCAGGCCCGGCCATCAAGCCTGTTGCTCTCAGGATGGTATGGGAAACATACAATGCAGTCAACTTACCCCTGATAGGCATGGGCGGCATAATGAATTCCGACGATGCGATAGAATTTATGCTCGCAGGGGCTTCTGCAGTAGCTGTAGGCACTGCGAATTTCATCAGGCCAACAGCTCCTGTTGATGTGTTAAAAGGGATCGAAAAATACATGGCCGAACATGCGATACCCGGCATTAGTGCAATAAGGGGAGGCATGATTACAGACAGAAAACCTTAATTTCAGTAACATCCCTTATGAAAAACCCCGTCATAACCCTGACAACAGACTTCGGATATAAGGACCCCTATACAGGCATCATGAAGGGCGTTATACTCGGGATTAACCCTGAGGCTACGCTTGTTGATTTAACCCATTCCATAAACAGGCATGATGTCAGAGAGGCAGCCATGGTGATCGCCTCAAGCTACAGGTATTTTCCAAGCGGCACCATACATATCGTTATTGCAGACCCGGGGGTAGGTTCCGGCAGGAGGCCGGTGCTCGTTGCATCCGGCAACCACTATTTCATAGGCCCGGACAACGGAGTCTTTTCATGCATATATGACGAGAATCCGGAATGCCGCGTAATACACCTCACCAGGCAGCATTACTTTTTGAAGAGGATAAGCCCTACCTTTCACGGGAGGGACATATTTGCGCCTGTAGCTGCATGGCTTTCAAAGGGGTTAGAATTATCGAGCCTCGGTGATGAGGTAAAAGACTATGTGAGACAGCAGATTCCCTGTCCTCTCAAAGAAGGGTCTGCAATCAGAGGTGAGATAATCCTGATAGACCATTTCGGCAATGCGGTAACAAATATCAGGATAAATGATATAGAAGACATGAGGAATTTCAGGGTTGAAGGCAGGATAAAGATTATGATAAACGGCAACGAGGCTCAGCTTTTGCATTATTACAGTCAGGCACAGGACAATAGCCTTTACACAATAGAAGGCAGCATGGGTTTTATTGAATTCTTTGTCTTTGGTAAAGATGCCTCATCAGCCTATGGCCTAAGAATCGGTGACAGCGTGAGGGTGTCATTTGCCTGAGAAGATATTATCTTTGACCTTGATATGCCCGATGTATTATAATATTCAAATAACCAGCATGGAGGTAAAGTATGCCGATATATGAGTATATATGCATGAAATGCAACAACACGTTTTCTGTCCTGCAGAAGATCAGTGCATCAGAGAAGGATACCGCCTGTTCAAGATGCGGCTCCTCTAATGTAAAGAAAAGAATGTCTGCCTTTAGTTCATCTTCAGCAGGAGGCGACACTTCTTCATCGCCTTCCTACTCCGGTTACAGCGGAGGCGGCTGAGGCCATCACTCATCCTGCTGAACCGTGGGTTCAGAAGCCTTATTGCAGCATAATTTAAAATAAAGATAACCCCTCTTAAAAGAGGGGTTATCTTTAAGACATAAGACCAAGACAGTTTGTCATTCCGGCTTGTCCGGAATCTCTCTTCAAAAGAAGGATTCCTCTACGAGCCTGTGGCCGGCGCGCTTCGCTTGCGGGAATGACATCCGATTAATGGCGCTCTTTATAGTTAGATTTAGTATAGTTAGATTTAGTTGTTGATAACTCCGTCTTTTATATGTATGATCCTGTTTGCATATGAGGCGATGTTCTGATCATGGGTAATAACCACTACTGTCCTGCCGTTTTCATTCATCTTCTTTAATAGACTCATTATCTCATTTGCTGTCTTGCTGTCGAGCTGTCCAGTAGGCTCATCCGCAAGCAGCAGCTCAGGGTCATTTATAAGCGCCCTGGCTATTGCTACCCGCTGCTGCTGTCCTCCGGAAAGCTGGTTCGGCCTGAAGCGTGCCCTCTCATTCAAACCGACGAGCCCCAGCAGATCGATGCATTTCTTTTCTACATCATTGCCGTTCTTCTCGAGATAAAGGGTCGGCAGCATCACGTTCTCGAACACGGTTGCATACGGCAGCAGGTAAAAATTCTGGAACACGAAACCGATATGCTCATTCCTTATGACAGAGAGGTCATCGTCAGAGAGGCTCGATATCTCATTGTCTGCCAGGACATAACTGCCTGATGTCGGGGTATCGAGGCAGCCTATCAGGTTCATTAGCGTTGTCTTGCCTGAACCTGAGGCTCCCATTATCGCTGCGAACTCGCCATATCCGATCTGCAGGTCTATGCCTTTTAATACCTCAACATCCTCATCGCCTATGCGATAGGTCTTCGTTATGTTTTCCATGAGGCAGAGGGTTTTCATAAATAATGACTACTTACTCTCTGCAGGTATAATGAGTTTCGTGGCAAGGACATCGCCTTCATTTACGCCTGAAAGTATCTCTGTCTTGTCCTCTCCCCTAATGCCGGTCTTTAGCTCGGTCTTTGAGACTAGGTTTTGACCTGTAACTTTATATACAATCTGTTTGCCCTTCTCAAACTTTATAGCTGCATTGGGGGCGGTTAAAATATTCTTCTTCTCATCGGATATTATCTTCACGTGGGTTGTCATCTCAGGCCGGAGAAATCCGGCATCCTGTATCGAGACCCGGACAGTGGCAAGATAATAGACGATATTGTCTTTGACTACCGGCTGAGGGTATATCTTTTCGATATTCCCTGAAAAGACCCTGTTGGGGTAGGTGTCGACATAGTATTCGAGGTTCTGTTTGACTTTAACCTTACCGACGTCTGTCTCGTCAATGTATACCCACATTTCAAGCCTTGAAGGGTCGAGCACAGTAACAAGGTTAGCAACCTGAAGACCTGCCACTATTGTCTCGCCTTCCTGAGTTGTGACATCGGATACAACGCCCTCAATAGGTGAATATATCCTGGTATATGAAAGTCTCGTCTCCTGCTGTTTAAGTTGCGCCTCCCTGTCCTCTACATTCGCCCTTGAGACCTTCAACTGGGTAGTATATTCGTCTTCAAGCCTCTTAAGGTTTGCCTCTGCAGCCTCGAACTGGCTCTTTGCCTTGTCAAAAGAGTCTTTAGTGGTATATTCACGAATGAGGAGTTCTCTTTCCCTCTCGTAATTTATACGAGCATATTCATAGGTTGCCCTTGCCTCTGCAATGCGATTTGGGTAAGTGAGTTCGACCTGTTTTAGTGTATTCTGCGCTGCAACAAGGGCTGCGCTCGTCTGGTCAAAAACCTTCTGCACCTCCCGGTCGTCAATCAACGCTATGAGATCTCCATTCTTGACCCTGTCACCGATCTTCACGTTCATTTTCATTATTGTGCCTGTGGCCCTCGTCCCGATCTTTACAACAGCTCCGACCTGCGACTTTACGATGCCTGTCTCGACAAGTACGCCTTTTATGTCACCGCGCTCCACCCTGGACGTTTCGAGAACCCGAAGAGAGGGTTTCCTGAAATATTTTGAGTAGACAAAAGCGCCTGCAACAACGAGCAGGACAACGATGAGAAGTATCAGAAGCTTTTTCACATAAACTCCTTTTTGGCCTCTATCTGACTAATGCTTCGAGCCCTTCTATGCCGGCAGTCTTTTCGAGAAACGCCTTTGAGAGCACGAGACTGAGCCTTGAGGAGATGAGCTGCTCTCTCGCCTCCGCAAGGAGACTTTCTGCCTGCACGAGAGAGAGTATATCAGACTTGCCGACCTTGTATTCTCCGAAGGCTTGTGAATAGTTATGCTCTGCCTGCCTGAGCTGTTCCTCTGAGACCCTGAGCTTATCATAGGCAGTGACAAAGTCTTCATATGTCTTGTACAATTCGAGCAGGAGCTGTCTCTTCGCCTCTTTAAGTTCTTCGTTGTATCTCTTTATTTCGAAATCAGCGTAATTTTTTTTGTAGAATTTTTTAAGCGAGAACAGGTTCCATGTCGCCTTTATGCCGATGGTCTTGCTCTCTCCGTAACTCGAACTGATTGAAGAACTGTAAGACGAGGTGTAGCCGGATATGTCGGAATTATTGTAGGACGCCTCGAGCGAGAGGGTGGGGTAAAAACTGCTTATTTCGAGCCTCCTGTTATTCTCGGCTACGCTGATAGATGCCTCAGACTGTTTTATCACCGGCTTTTGGAGCGCCCTTTCCTTAAGCCTTTCAATTATCTCTTTGTCCCTCTGATTACTGCTCACAGGGCCGGTGACGAGGGTGCCGGTTATCCTGTATTCGTCCTCAAGGGGAATACCGATCAAAGAACTCAGGTCAAGGAGCGATTTCCTGAGATCCCTTTCTGCCTCTATGAGATTAAACTTTGCCTTCTCGAGCCTGACAGAGGCCTGAAGCACATCAGAAAGTTTGGCTACCCCAAACTTGTGCCTGCCCTCAGCAACCTCGTAATCTTTTTTTGAGTCCTGAAGCTGGATCTTCCTCTGCGAAAGTATCTCCTTCCTCGCTACGGCAGTATAAAAGTAGGTCTTAACACTGTATTCTATATCTATCGATGCATTTTTCAGATCTTCCCTGCTGATGTTCAGGTTAAGGGATGCGATGTTTCTGTTTGCCCTCCTCGTACCACCGTCAAACAAGACATAAGAGAGTGACAGGGAGTATGCTGTTGTCTGGTATTCATCGCCGGATTTGAGGTTCTTTTCTTTAGCTGCTGAGAGGTCAAGGCTCGGCAGATAAGGAGAGAGCGTAGCATCATAGAGCGCTTCTGTTGACCTGACCTTTATCTCTGAGGCCCTGTAAGACGGCAGATTCTGCCTTGCGAGTGATAGCGCCTCCTCAAGGGTTAGGGAAAACGCTTGCCCGGGCATTAGTGTAATTGAGAATATCAGGAGGACAAGCAGCGCTATATAATCCAGCCCCCTGACCGGCCCTGACGTAAGATGATGAATTCTCTGTCTTCGGGTGTTCTTCATTTTAACAAATTATTATAGCAGAAAATCTCAGGTCTCAGTGCAGCCTTATTCATACCTCAACGGCTCCACAGGGTTTAGCCGGGCTGCCTGCCACGCCGGATAAATAGTCGATATAAAACTGATGAATACGGCAGACAACGATACAGACAGAAAATCCTGGAGCTTCATCTTAACAGGCAGATAGCTGAGATAGTATATGTCAGGGGGGAGTTTAATTATCTGGTATGTATTGATCAGATAAGACATTATATAGCCTCCTGTCAGTCCGATTACAGTCCCGATCAGGCCGATAAGAAATCCCTGCAGCATAAATACGGCCATTATGCCCCTGTTTGTGGCGCCGATTGCCTTGAGTATAGCTATTTCCCTCTCTTTTTCTATCACGTTCATCGTGAGTGTGCTGACTATATTGAAAGAGGCAACGAGAATTATCAAGGCAAGTATTACAAACATCGCAAATTTCTCGAGCTTTAAGGCAGAGAAGAGGTTCCTGTTCATCTGCATCCAGTCCTTTGCATAATAGATAGAGCTTCCGAGTAACCTCTGTATCCTTTCCCTTGTGCTGCCTGCCATATATATGTCGCTGACCCTCACCTCTATGCCTGACACTGCATCGCCCAGGCCGAAGAATTCCTGTGCAGGCCTTAGAGCAACAACAGCAAGGTTTGAGTCATATTCGAACATGCCTATCTCGAATACACCAACAACCTTGAACTGTTTTATCTTCGGCAGATAGCCGAGCGGTCCGATCTCGCCTGCCGGGGACAGCACATTAATCGTATCACCCCTTAAAACACCGAGCCTTGCAGCGAGTTCCCTGCCTAGAATGATCCCCGGTGTTCCCTCTTTAGAAGCGAGATCTTTTAAGCTTCCCTCTTTTATGTGGTTTGCTATATCTGTCGTTGCCCTGTCGCCGGATGTGTCTATCCCGCGCAGATATACGCCCTGACCTTTATTCCCAAAGGAGAGCATTACCTGTCCGAGCACAAATGGTGACGCAGATAAAACCTCCTTATCTGTCCTGACCTTATTGATTACACTGTCGTATCCTGAGAGAGCGCCCCTGTAGTCGAGCACAACAACATGCGCACTGACGCCGAGTATCTTCTTCTGGAGGTCTTCGTGGAACCCGGTCATTACTGCAAGGACTACCAGTAGGGCCATTACTCCGACCGCAACCCCGCCGGTTGAGATGACTGTATTGAATGAGATGCCCTTATGCCTCTTTCTGGACTTAAGATAGCGAAGGGCTATGAACAGTTGGTATGGAAGAGCCATATTCCTATTCCTGATTCACGATGCAAGATTCACGATGCATAATGCATGATAAAAAACTGTATCTCTAACATCTTCTATCATGTATCCAGCATAGGCATGGTATATTTTGATTACTCAGGCTTAAGTTGAGGGAATAGGATCACATCCCTTATTGACTGTGAATTGGTAAGGAGCATCACGAGCCTGTCTATGCCAATGCCTTCGCCTGCTGCAGGCGGCATCCCGTATTCAAGGGCCCTGACAAAGTCCTCGTCCATAAGCTGTGCCTCGTCGTCGCCTCTCTCCCTGTCCTCGACCTGCCTTAAAAATCTCTCCCTCTGGTCAAGAGGGTCATTAAGCTCTGAGAATGCATTCGCTATCTCGCGTGACGCTATGAACAACTCGAACCTCTCGACGAGTTCCGGATTGTCGCTCTTTCTCCTCGCAAGAGGTGAAAGCTCAACAGGATAATCAGTGATAAAGGTCGGCTGTATAAGCTCCGGCTCCACTAACTCTTTGAATATCTCATCAAGCACCTTTGCGTGAGAGGCGCCGGGCTGTAAATCAAGGCCTTCATTTACTGCCCATTGCCGGGCCTTAGCGCTGTCCTTAAAGACTTCTTCAGGGACTCCCCTTTCTGAGAGGGCTGAGAGTATCGGTACCCTCGGCCACGGAGGCGTGAAGTCAATGACTGCGTCACCGTAAGGCACCCTGAGAGAGCCCGTTGCCTTTAACGCAACAGCAGCAAGCATCTCTTCAGTAAAAGACATCAGGAAATTGTAATCCCTATATGCTATATAGAACTCGAGCATCGAGAACTCAGGGTTGTGCTTTGTGGATATGCCCTCGTTCCGGAAGTTCTTATTAATCTCATAGACCCGCTCATAACCTCCGACAAGGAGCCTCTTCAGGTATAATTCAGGTGCAATCCTGAGGAACAGGTCTATACCGAGTGCGGTGTGGTGTGTCTTGAATGGCCTTGCAGCAGCGCCTCCGGGGATAGGGTGCAGCATAGGGGTTTCGACCTCTATAAACCCTTTTTCTTCGAGGAAATGCCGCATGGTTTTTATTATAAGTCTCCTTTTTTCAAAGGTGACTCTGACCTCAGGGTTTACTATAAGGTCAACATAACGCTGCCTGTACCTTGTCTCGATGTCTTTCAGGCCATGCCACTTCTCAGGCAAGGGCCTGAGGGACTTAGTGAGCAACTCGAGGCTTTCAGCCTCTACGGTGAGCTCGTCTGTCTTTGTCCTGAAAAGCCTGCCACTTACACCGACTATATCTCCTATATCGAGCTTCCTGACAATACTGAACCTTTCACCGAGCATATCCTTTCTCAGATATGACTGCATCCTGCCTGTTGTGTCCTGTATATGCGCAAAGGCTGCCTTGCCGAAGTCGCGCATTGCGACTATCCTGCCTGCGATAATACAATGGACAGGGTCTGAATCGAGGGAATCCTTGGATGTGTCAGAATGCCTTTTATGGATATCTGCAGCGTGGTCAGTTGCCTCGAAAGGCCCGCCGAACGGCTCGATGCCTGACTCACGAAGCTCGCCGAGCTTCTTCAGTCTCTGCTCTATATGTTCATTTATTTCCAACATTTGAAGGAAATGAATTATAAGCCCTTGATTTCAGCTAAGTCAAGGATTTGATGCATTTCTATTTTTCTTGACCATCACATTGATAAATTATATACTTTAGAAAAGGGCTGAATTGCAAGCACGGCTCCATACGCTGAAGTTAACGCACTTTTTAACTGTCCTGCGGAGGATTGAATGGCGCATCCCAAGGTTCTCGCCTTTATACTGGCAGGAGGGAAGGGCGAGAGGCTCTTCCCCCTTACTGCATTCCGTTCAAAACCGGCAGTCCCGTTCGGCGGCAGATACAGGATAGCAGATTTTGTGTTGAGCAACATGGTTAATTCGCATATTTACTCCATCTACCTCCTTGTCCAGTACAAGTCCCAGTCATTGATAGAGCATGTGCGCCAGAACTGGGTGCTCTCATCAGTAATACACGACCATTTTGTTGCTGTTGTCCCTCCGCAGATGAGGATGGGGCCTGAGTGGTTTCAGGGCACTGCAGACGCAGTATTCCAGAATGTGAACCTAATACGCCAGCATAGCCCTGAACTGGTCGTTGTCTTTGGCGCTGACCATATCTACAAGATGGATGTCCGCCAGATGATAGACTTTCATATAAGGAATAATGCGCTCGTTACTGTTGCAGCTCGTCCTGTCCCGATAGAGCAGGCATCGTCTTTCGGGGTAATACTTACAGACAAGGAAAAGAGGATAACCGGTTTTGAAGAAAAACCTCTGAAACCGACACCCATGCCTGATGACCAAAATCGTTCTTATGTCTCAATGGGCAACTATATATTTAACACGGATATCCTAATCGAGGCACTCGGCAAGGCTCAGAGGCAGAACCAGCATGATTTCGGGGCGCATGTGATACCTGACCTCGTCAAAAACGGCAGCGTCTATGCCTATGACTTCGAAACAAATGTCATACCCGGCTCTATGCCTTATGAGGAAAAAGGGTACTGGAGGGATGTCGGTACAATTCCTGCATTTTTTGACGCCCATATGGACATGCTCGGCGAACGTCCGCCGTTTGAGCTATATAACAATCAGTGGCCTATACGTCCTTCAGGATATGACGGCCCTGCCGCAAAGATAATAAGCGGGGATATAAACAACAGCCAGATTGCAGAAGGGACAATTATAATGAGGGCAAAGATCAGCAATTCCGTCATAAGGAGTGAAGTGACGATTGAGGATGATGTCATAGTCGAAAATTGCATTATCATGGACGGTTCAGTTCTGAAAAAGGGATGCAGGCTCAGGCGGGTCGTAGTCGACAAGTCCAATGTAATAAAAGAGGGCGAGGAGATCGGTTTTGATGCCGGCAAAGACCGTTTCCACTGCCATATAGACCCTTCAGGCATAGCTATCCTGCCGAAGGGCGGGCGACACTAAAAATTTAAATTTCAAGGGCGGAGGAACCATTGATGACTGATAATGAAAGCGGCTCAATACTCGTTGTCGACGATAATACCTTCATACTCGAATCCATTTCTATACTACTGTCAGGTTTCGGACATAAAGTCACTGTCTTCGATAATGCAAATGAAGCACTGACCAGGCTAAGGCAGGAGAGTTTCGATGCTGTATTGTCTGATATAAAGATGCCTGTCATGACCGGCATAGAATTTCTCGAAAAGATCAGGACTTTTAATAGTGAGATACCTGTGATACTGATGACTGCATATGCCGAGCTCGATGTTGCGATAAACGCAGTTAAAAAAGGCGCCTTTGACTTTATCATCAAGCCATACAAGCCCGAATATCTGAAACATACGGTCGATAAGGCAGTCAAATACTCACGGCTGATACAGATGGAAAAGAACTACAAGTCAATCCTCGAAGACACGGTCAAGGTCAGGACTCAGGAACTGGCAGATGCTCTTAAGATGGTTAAGGAGATGAGTTGGGAGGTCGTCCAGCGTCTGACAACTGTTGCTGAACACAGGGATTCCGATACCGGCACACATATCTCGAGGATAAGCCACTACTCACAGGTCCTCGCTAAGACGCTCAATATGCCTGATGAGTTCATAGATAAGATTACGTTTTCGAGCACTATGCATGACATCGGTAAGGTAGGGATACCAGACAGTATTCTTCTTAAGAAGGGTCCTCTTACAAAAGTGGAATACGATATTATGAAATCACATACCACAATCGGCGAGAAGATACTTTCCGGGTCAGCGCACCCCGGTATTCAGATGGCTGCCTCCATAGCCCTTAACCATCACGAGAGATGGGACGGCTCCGGCTATCCGAGAGGCCTGAAAGGGGAGGAGGCACCGCTTGATGGCAGGATAGTAATGCTCTGCGATCAGTACGACGCTCTCATGAGCCGGAGACCCTACAAAGAACCCTTTGGTCATAGCAGAGCTGTAGAGATCATAACAAAAGGCGATGGCAGGACTATGCCCAGCCATTTTGACCCAAAATTGCTATACGCCTTCATGGAAGTTGCGCCAAAGTTTGAGGAGATATTTATCTCAGAATGCATTGAGTAGTAGGGTGCTTGGAGGCTATTGTTAGCAGAATCAACCTGTTACAGTTAACCCATAAAGACATTTCTCCTCATTTTCTGTTCTCTAAGAACTTACATTAACTTAAATATCCCTTCTCGGCACCT
>CAKKPH010000215.1 GCA_919901585.1 Thermodesulfovibrionales bacterium
AAGAAAAATCGCTCTCTTGCTGTTCAAAACACTTGACAGCATTGCCACTACATTCTCAGTAAAGGCGTACGGAAAATAAGGACGCCAAACCAGACGAAGCGCTCGTATGCAAGCCTAACACCCATTGGTGACACCTCCATAACTCAGGGGCTATGCAGATAATACCACGACTGGACTTGTATTTCCTCTAAGAATCGGCCATAAATACACCGGAAGGAAAGGGGGAGAAAACCTGTTGATATAAAAGCAGCTTCCGAAAACTCACTTTTGGTGGCGGTGCAGGGAATCGAACCCCGGACACTGCGGATATGAGCCGCATGCTCTAACCATCTGAGCTACACCGCCTTTTAAAGCGAGCCGTTAGTGAATAGTGGACAGCAGACAACAGAAAAAACAAATTCGAAAATTAATTATAACAAAAAGTGCGCTGCTAATAAAAGAGTTCGAAGCGTCTTGTCCTTATATTGATAAGTATGCCTGCTGCAATAAAATTCGTTAAGAGCGCAGTGCCTCCATAACTCATAAAGGGCAGGGGTATCCCGACCACAGGGGTGATGCCGAGTGTCATCCCTATATTCATGAAGAAATATAAGCCGAACATCAGGGTTATGCCTGCAGCCAGCAGGCGGCCAAACTCGTCCTTTGCCTTTCTTGCCGTATCCAGACCCCTTAGTATGACGAGCAGATATACCAAAAACAGGACAAGGCTTCCGGCAAGTCCCCATTCTTCGGCAAATACAGCGAATATAAAGTCGGTCTGTTTTTCAGGCAGGAATCTCAATGGCCCCTGAGTCCCGTTTAGGTATCCCTTCCCAAAAAATTTACCTGAGCCGATCGTCACCTTTGACTGGTTTATGTGATAGCCTATGCCTGAGGGGTCTGCCTGTGGGTCGAGGAATGCGATGACCCTGTTTTTCTGGTAATCCTTAAGTCCCTCCCATACTATATTCCCGAGGAACGGTATTGAGACGAGGCCGAGTATTATGATCAGGGCAATAACCCTCCTGTGCAGCCCCTTAATCGCAACAATGGAGAGGAAGAGCAGCACGATCATTAAGGCTGTGCCGAGGTCAGGTTGTTTTATAATCAGGATGAACGGCACGAACACAAGAAGCAGGAATGTCTTCATCAAGAAAATAAGGCCGATCCTGTTATGTACTTCACTGAGATAACGCGAAACAGTTACCAGATAGAGGAGCTTGAAAATCTCGGATGGCTGAAAAGATATTATCCCGAGATTCAGCCACCTCTGTGCACCCATGCCTGCCTTTCCGAACAGGAAAACGAGCAACAAGAGGAAAAGGCCGATGCCGTATAGTATATATGAGAGTCTTTTGAACCAGACATAGTCGAGGCTTACAATCAAAAATAATGCAACAATACTGAAGATGACCCAGTATGTCTGTTTAATGTAAAAGGATGGCATCTCGTCAGACATTGGCGAGCGCGTGGCACTGAAGACTGTCATTATCCCGGCAATTGAGAGCAGGATGATGAGAGAGAATGTAAGCCAGTCAAAGTTTCTTATTAACCGTCTGTCAATATTCACTGAGAAGTCCCTTCATTTTGGACCGGGGTCTGACCGCCGGACGATGCCGGCCGGCCGCCTATGGGTTGCAGGCTGACATCAGGCTGCCCTGGGGCCGCAGACTGACTGCTCTTGATATATGCCTCAATCGCCCTCTTAGCAATAGGTGCGGCTGTAGAGCCGCCATGCCCTCCATGCTCTACCATGACAGAAAGCGATATCTCAGGTTTCTCGAAGGGAGCAAAGGCGACAAACCATGCATGGTCGCGGTATTTGCCGGGAGCTGATTTATAGCGTTCCATGCTCACTACCTGAGAGGTCCCGGTCTTGCCGCTTATCGCTGTTACAGAAGACCTAGCAGCCCTCCCTGTTCCGCCGCTCTCATTCACCACACCGAAGAGCGCCTTTCTTACGGCCTCGATAGTTTCATCCTTTAGCTTTACCCTTGAAACAGGCTCAGGCTTATCATTGATTCTCAATAAAACCGGCTTATATATATAACCGCCGTTTGCTATGGTATTAACAAGCTCAGCCATCTGAAATGGAGTTGCCGCAACATACCCCTGACCAATGGCTGCATTAAAGGTCTCTCCGAGATACCATGGCTGGCGCCTTTTTTCGAGCTTCCATCTTGTGTCCGGTATAAGGCCGCTACGCTCCTTGACCAGGGCTGTCCCGCTCTCCCTGCCCAGCCCAAGTGCCCTTGCGTAGTGGGCTATTTTGTCGATCCCGACTTTCTTGCCTGTCTCATAAAAATAGACGTCACATGATTCTACAATAGCCCTGTGCAAGGAAAGCGTCCCATGCCCTTTCTTCTGCCAGCAGCCAAAACTCCACCTGCCATATGACAAACCTCCGTTGCAGGTAACCTTTGAGTCGTCACTGATGGCGTTCTCCTCGAGGCCTGCAATTGCAGTAACTATTTTGAATGTGGAACCCGGCGGGTATTGGCTCTGCAGCGCCCTGTTCAATAATGGCCGCTTTGCATTGGTCGTCAGCTCTTCCCATTGTCTTTTGCTTATCCCCTTTGCAAAAACATTTGGGTCAAAAGACGGCTTGCTCACGAGAGCAAGTATCTCTCCGGTATCGGGTTTTATGGCAACGAGCGCCCCTGCCCTTTCTCCGAATGCCCCCTCAGCCTCTTTCTGGAGATTGATGTCCATCGAGAGTCTTATATCCTGCCCTTTTAGTGAAGTCGTTCCCTCGAGCATCCTGATCTCGCGGCCAAGGGCATTGACCTCGATTATCTTTTTTCCGGCAACGCCCCTTAAATACCTGTCATAGAGCCCTTCTATCCCCCATTGGCCTACAAATGAATCGTGCGGGACATCCCTGAATTCAGGGTTTTGTGCCTGAAACTGGGTTGGCCTGCCGAGGTAGCCTATAAGGTGCGCGCCTGCACTGCCAAAGAGATACTCCCTGATGAGTTCAACATCAATAAAGAGGCCGGGGAATTCCGAACGCCTCGCCTCAATATATGCGATCTCTTTAGAAGATATGCCCTCTTTGAGCCTTATAGGTTCGTAGACGCTCTTCCTCTGAAGGGCTGTTTTTGCCAGAAGGGTCTCCCTGTCTGTTTTAAGGAGTACTGAAAGCGCAGTTATATCCAATCTGTCAAGCGCATCCGGGTTTACAGAGACAGTGAAATAGGGAGAATTCTTTACGAGAGGTATGCCGTTTCTGTCATAGATGATTCCCCTCGGCGCAGCAAGCCTGACAACCTTGAGCCTGTTCTCCTCAGAAAGCCTCCTGTAGTAATTGCCCTCAAGTATCTGGAGCTGCCATAGCCTCAACACAAGCAAAAGAAAAAGGGCCAGAGTAATATAGCCCAGTATCCTTATCTTCTCTGAGGACCCGTTATCAGTCTGCATCTCTGGGTTTCAGTAAGGCGCCTATAGTAAAGTTCATAACCCCCTGAACCAACAGGATCAGTATAACCTTTAAAGGGTATGCAGGCATCTTTGCAAAGATAGATTCTGACAGAAATACAGCAAGACTGTCCAGGGCAGTAAGAGACGCAAGGCCGAACATGCCCATTACGGGCGTCCAGATGAACCAGCCCCTGAAAATAACTGCCGAGAAAAAACCTGTCAGCCCTTTTCCGAGGAGATGAGGCCCGAGTATATTCCCTGCGATGCTGTCCTCAACAAGGCCTATTAATGAGCCCCAGAACAGCGCCTTTGAAGGCGCATTGTTAATACCTATGTAATAAACGACTGCTGCTGTTAGGTTTGGCGATATGCCGTAAAAGGACAACCTTGTCTGGAGGATTAAGGCAAGGACAGCGGCTGATATTAAGCAGAATGTTCTCATCGGCTGACTATAATAACCTCATCGAGTGCTGAGGGATCCTGCAATGGTTTGACTGTAATGTTCTGGAACAGACCGATGTTTTTATCAACAGATGATATATATCCTACGGGTATCTCAGGGGGGAACAGTTCATCAAGACCGGAGGTTATAATAATCCAGCCTTTTTCGATTGTATCCTCTTGCGCAACATATTTCAGGAGGCAGTTTTTCAGTCCTGTTCCTGAGAGGATAGCTTCTTTCCTCGTTTCCTGAACTTTGACAGAGGCAGAGAAGTTAATATCAGTGATAAGCAACACATTAGAATGGTTTTCTGTTACGAGGGTGATCTTGCCTATGAGCCCCTTGTGGGTCACTGCAGCCATATTTTTTTGAACGCCTGCCTTGCTGCCCTTGTCTATTATAATCGAATTCGACCAGTTGTCCCATCCCCTTGATATGACCCTTGCAGCAGCGACATACTTTTTTTCGCGCTCTTTAATCTGCAGCATTTCCCTCAGTCTCTGGTTTTCGAAGAATATCTCCCTGTACCTCTGCTGTTCTGAGGTAAGCCTGTCTATCTCTTTTGTTAATTTCTTGTTCTCTTCGTCCCTGACCATTACCTTCCTGAAGGGCTCTTTAATAGAGGCCAATAATGTCCTTGTGAGGTCGTTTATGTAATTTAACGGCCTGCTGAAAAGGTTTGAAGGTGCTATACTCCCTTTGTTGCTTTGATAAGTCATGAGTGTAAAAGAAATAATCAGGAGCGATAAAAGGGGGAAAAAGCGCCTGAACGACATCAGGTTAGGGCTAGTTTTTTGAGGAGTTCCAGTTCATCGAGCATCTTGCCCACTCCCCGCACAACCGCTGTAAGAGGGTCATCTGCTATAAACACAGGGAGGCAGGTCTCTTCCCTTATCAAGATATCGAGCCCTCTCAGCAAAGCACCCCCTCCTGCAAGTACAATACCCCTGTCGACTATGTCTGCGGCGAGTTCAGGCGGGGTATTTTCGAGGGTCACCTTGATAGTGTCGA
The DNA here is from genome assembly GCA_919901585.1 of Thermodesulfovibrionales bacterium. GTDB lineage: Bacteria > Nitrospirota > Thermodesulfovibrionia > Thermodesulfovibrionales > UBA9159 > CAKKPH01. The sequence goes on from CAKKPH010000215.1 coordinate 4,853, forward strand.
TAATAAGGTTTACAGTTTCTGCAAGCGCCTCACGTATTTCTGCTTCTGTAATTGATACAGTCTTGGGTATCCCTGATATAAGGTCCCTTCCCTTAATATCCATAGTCTTTTCATCCAGAGAGTCAGTCGGATATGCAGAACCGATCTCGATCTTTATCTGTTCAGCAGTCCTGTCACCTATCATCAGGTTGTATTTTCTCTTTATATATGCGATGATTGTCTCATCCATCTTGTCACCTCCAACCCGTACGGCCTTGCTGTAGACAATACCGTCGAGGGAGATCACCGCGATATCTGTGGTGCCTCCTCCGATATCGACTATCATATTCCCTGCGGGCTCGCCGACAGGGAGACCAACACCAATGGCAGCAGCCATAGGCTCCTCAAGAAGATATACCTCCCTTGCGCCGGACGCCTGTGCAGCATCTTTTACAGCCCTCTGTTCGACCTGTGTTATCCCGGAAGGCACCCCGATTATTATCCTTGGAGAGAGGAAGCTCTTCCTGTTATGCACTTTTTTTATAAAGTATTTCAGCATCTCTCCTGTTGCATCGAAATCTGCTATTACCCCGTCTTTCATCGGCCTTATGGCGATTATATTAGCAGGCGTCTTCCCGAGCATTTTTTTTGCGTCTGTGCCGACAGCAATAGTCTTTTTCGAATCTTTTTTTACAACAATCACAGAGGGTTCGTCGCATACGATCCCCTTGCCTTTGATAAAGACGAGGGTGTTCGCCGTGCCGAGGTCTATGGCAAGGTCACATGAGAACATGCCGAGTATATTGCTGAAAAGCATTATGCCTCCTAAATAGGTATAATTGTTAAGGTCGAAATAAATACTAACAGATAAGGGATTAATTATTCAATATTTGACCTTGATTCATCAGAAACTTTATTTTTGAGCCATTAATTCTGTATCTTAGATACCGTTAAGCTTAAACCGGAGGCCAATCAGGATGGAACTCGTAATAGCAACAAGGAACAGAAAAAAAAATGAGGAGATGAAGAGGATACTTGAGGGTCTCCCTGTCAGTTTTTATACGCTTGATGACTTTCCGGACTGCCCTGAGGTTATAGAAGATGCTGATACATTTAAAGGAAACGCAGCAAAGAAGGCGTTTGCTGTTTCCGGATACACAAAAAAACCTGCCATTTCTGATGATTCGGGCCTTGAAGTATACGCCCTTAATGGCGCTCCCGGCGTATTCTCTGCAAGATATGCAGGAGAAGGTGCTGACGACGTCAATAACCTTGAAAAGCTCCTCTCTGAAATGCGTGACATTACCAAGGGGAAGCGTGGCGCCCGTTTTGTATGCTGCATAGCCCTGGCGTTTCCTGACGGCAAGGCTGCGGCCTTTGAAGGCTATGTCGAGGGCAGCATCGGGAGGGATCCAAAAGGCTCTAATGGTTTTGGCTACGACCCTGTTTTTTATCCCAAGGGCTATAACAAAACCTTTGCAGAAATGACCGCTCAGGAGAAAGACAGCTTAAGCCATAGGGCAATGGCATTAAAGGCATTCAGGGAATATATTGTGAGGCTTTTCAGGCCAAAACCATCCAAATAACCTTTTCCTGCAGTCCTCCCTTTTTATAAATCCGACCAATGCCGTTTTATTTATAAGAAAAATTAATGTTTAAATTTTAATTTTTATATTGAAAAAAGGACATTATTGACATAAATTAATTATCGTTTTGGGAAAGACTGTTTAATAAATGGTCCTGCCAATATATCAAAAAGTGTTTTAAAAGGCAGTAGGTGTTATTTTGTGGCAATGATACCTTAAGGTTTTGATATCATGGCCATCAAATTTTCATACCAAATAAATTTTTTATGGAGGCATTCATGAGAGTTGTTTTACTCGGAGCTCCGGGCGCAGGCAAGGGGACCCAGGCCAAGAAACTCATCGAAAAGTACAGCATTCCGCAGATTTCAACAGGAGACCTCTTAAGGGCAGCAGTTGCGGCAGGCACTCCGCTCGGCAAAGAGGCAAAATCATACATGGACAAGGGCGAATTAGTCCCTGATAGCGTTGTTCTGGGCATGGTCGGGGAGAGGCTTAAGCAGGACGACTGCAAGAAAGGCTATATACTCGACGGATTTCCAAGAAATACCAAACAGGCAGAGGTTCTTGACAAGATGCTCGGAGACCTGAATATGTCCCTAAGCGCAGCCTTGAGCGTTGATGTGCCTTTTGAGGACCTCATGAAGAGGCTCACAGGCAGGAGGACATGCAAGGCCTGCGGCCAGATGTACAACGTCTATTTCGGCCCTTCAAAAAAGGAGGGTGTTTGTGACAAATGCAACGGAGAGCTTTTCCAGAGGGATGACGACAAGGAAGAGACGATAAAGAAAAGGCTGGATGTGTATAGCGCCCAGACTGCGCCATTAATTGACTACTACGGGAAGAAAGGCATCCTGAAGTCAGTTTCAGGAACAGGCAGCATAGAAGATATATTCAAAAAAGTCTGTGAGGCCTTAGGACTTAAATAACAGGGGAATAATTAAAAGGAGGAACTTATGTTAGTAAATCCGCACTGAACACTGACACTAATAACTGAATTTGAGAGGAGGTGAAGGTTTAAGTTTCAGGGAAAAGGTCTTGAGGAAAAGACCGACAATTAAACATCTAAAGACAGGAGGTAAAAAATATGCCAAGTTTTGTTATTGCTGAAAAATGTGATGGCTGCAAGGCGCAGGATAAGACTGCATGCCAGTATATCTGCCCCCATG
>CAKKPH010000216.1 GCA_919901585.1 Thermodesulfovibrionales bacterium
TTTTGGGTCGAATCTGTAAGCCCTTTTGTGGCGAGTGTAGTTGATATGAGATAGACCAGAAGCACGGCTCCGATGATTCTAAAGACCGGATTTTCTGATCCTGTTAGCGCCTGAAGCCCTTTATCGACCAGAAACATGGCGAGATACGTCGAGCCGGAGATAATAATTACCAGAAAGATGCCTCCTATCCTTTCTGAAAGCCTCTGCATTTTCTTTGCATATACCTTCAGCAAAAGCCTCAGGATGTTTTCTGTCTTCCCGATAGCTCCACCGATTATCCTGACAGGGTGGGGCAGCCATGCAGGGTCTCCGATAGCGAGGTCTAATGAGTATGCAAGTATAAGTCCCATATAATCCGGCATTATATGCCGCCTATCTGTTTTATGATGAAGTCCATGTCAATATTCCCTTTCAAAATGCCGGCCCACCCGTTCATTGCCTTATCTTTTATCCCGGCATAGTTGACTGTCTCATCTATCGGCCCAAGGCCCTTTGACTCCCTTATCGAGTTGAGAAACCCCCTGCGGAACTGGTCGTTGTCGAATATGCCGTGGATATAGGTTCCCCATGCATTACCTTTTGCAGAGCCATCAGAAACCAGTTCTGAGTCAAAAGTTTGGAGTCCGGAGTTTGGAGAGAGACGTTTTAGCCTGAATAATCCGGTATCACCGGTAGTTGTTCCCATGTGTATCTCGTAGCCCTTCAACAATTTTAAATCTTGAATCTTGAATTTTGAATTATTCATTGTCTCTGCCTCAACCTGGCAGGTTGTCTTGTGCCTTTCGAATATAGTCTCTGTGTTAAGCAGGCCGATGCCGTCAACCTCTTCGGACATGCTCTCAATACAAAACGGGTCGAGGATTCTTTTGCCGAGCATCTGGTATCCGCCGCAGATGCCGATTACAGGGATTTTCTTTTCAGCAGCCCTCGTTATGTTCGCTTCTATGCCGTTCTCTCTCAGGAAGAGCAGGTCTTTTACAGTGTTCTTTGAACCGGGCAGAAAAACAACGTCTGCATTCTCTATCTCTTCCTGTCTGAGTGAATAGACGACTTCAACATCGGGCTCGTACATAAAGGGGTCAAAGTCGGTAAAGTTGGAGATATACCGGAGTCTTATTACTACTATCTTTATCCTTGCCCCCTCGTTCCGTTGGGCCCCAACCCCTCTTATCCTTTCAATCGGGAGACCGTCTTCCTCGTTAAGCCCGAGGTCACCGAGATAGGGCAATACGCTGATAACAGGCCTTCCTGTCTTCTCCTTTATCATATCAATTCCGGGTCTGAGTATTGAGAGGTCACCCCTGAACTTGTTTATGATGAAGGCCTTTATATAGTCTGCATCGTTTTCGAGGAGCCCGAGTGTGCCGTAAAATGACGCAAAGACCCCTCCCTTATCTATATCTCCGACGAGTATTACCGGTGCGTTTGTATGACGGGCAACCTTCATATTCACAACCTCGTCATTGCTCAGGTTGATCTCTGCCGGGCTTCCTGCGCCTTCGATTATAATCAGGTCATGTTTCTGGGATAATCTTTCATAGGCCTCTGTTACTGTCTTCCATGCGGTTTTCTTAAAGCCATAATATTCATGAGCCTGCATATTGGAATGGACCCTGCCGTTCAGGATCACCTGACACCCGGCCTCGCCTGATGCCTTGAGGAGTATCGGATTCATATCAACAGACGGCTCTATCCTTGCGGCCTCAGCCTGCAATGCCTGCGCGCGCCCGATCTCGCCGCCCTCCTTTGTTATAAAAGAATTCAGCGCCATGTTCTGTGCCTTGAAGGGCGCAACATTAACCCCCAGGTCGCTGAATATCCTGCATAGGCCTGCGACAATGAGGCTCTTTCCGACCCCGGAGCCTGTGCCCTGTATCATTAAAGACCTAGCCATGAAAACAGTGAACAGTGATTAGTGAAGAGTGAGCAGCAAAGGCATAGACAAAGACTCTCATTTAATCAGCCCTCCATTCAATAATTTAACAACAGGATATCTGTCCCAGAATTCAATTATATTTACACATCCAAAGTCCTGTTCGACCCTGAAGATATTCTCGAGCGGCATACCCATGACATGACAGAGTATAATCCGGTTGACCCCGCCGTGAGCTATGATTGCGATGTTGTCAGACATATGGTTCTGCAAGATCCAGTCGAGTGTGTTTATAACCCTGTCTCTCACCCCGAGGGTGCTTTCTCCTCCAATAGGGCTGTACTTAAGAGGGTTGTCTGCCCATGCCTTAAACTCATCAGGATAGACTTCCCGTATCTCGTCAAAGGACATGCCTTCCCAAATTCCGAAATGCCTCTCCCTCAGCTCATCAACCACAACAGGCTTCAGCCCACAGGGCTCTGCTATGATTTCTGCGCTCTTAAGTGCCCTGCTGAGCGGGGAGCAGTAAATTGCTGTAAGCCCGGACGCTGCTTCCGGTCTTCCGGCCTTCCGCGCTTCCGCACTAATAAATGCAGCCGTTTTTTTAATCTGTTCAATGCCGTTTCCGGACAGGGGTACGTCAATGCTGCCCTTGTAGCGCCTCGACTCTGCACCTTCAGTCTCGCCGTGCCTTATGAGGTAGAGAGTCTTGACCATAATATCACCATAAATAAAAAGATTATTTCTGTTATCTCGCCGATTGCGCCAAGGACATCCCCTGTAAGTCCGCCGAACCTCCGGGCTGAACACCTTATAAAAAGACGGCAAAGGAGATACATCACAACCAGCAGGAGCGCATAGAACAGATGCTGTGTGCCTGTTACATATCGGCTGAAAGAGATATTCAGCACTGCGAATATGAGTATAATAAGGAGTGTTGCAGCAGCAGCGTTTCTTATCCTTATATTATCAATAAGGGCCCTGCCAAGCCCGTCCTGTCTTGCCGGTCTTCCATGGTATATAGATATAACCATTGCCCATTTCGGGATAACAGGCATCAGGAGGAGGGCTGAATAATAGTCAAAATACAACATGTGCGAGATGTTCTTCAATGCGAGATACTTGAGCGCAAGCGCTGACACTATCGCAATCACTCCTGCCGGTCCGGTTGAGCCGTCTTTCATTATCGCAAGCCTCTTGTGCCTGTCTTTTTCAGTATCTCCACCTGGTTTTGCTGCGACCGCATCAAAGGTATCTGCAAGCCCGTCGAGATGAAAGCCGCCATTGGATAATATATATACGAGGAGGATTACTGCAATGACGAGGTCAGGATGAAAGACCATTCCAAACATATAACCGGCAATAACGAGCAGAAGACCCTGAACAAGCCCGACGAGTACAAAGTAGGACGTGCTTCCTGAGATGTCCTTCGCATCGGCTATCATGCTTCTGCTGACCGGCAGTATTGTCAGGAACTGAAATGCGATTAAGAATCTTTTCATGTCAGTTTATTATCTCGTCAGAGACGCCTGCCTCTCCGAACGTCGCCATCTCCTTATATATCCTGATACCTGCCTCTATCATCAGCATGGCGAGGGCAGCTCCGGTGCCTTCGCCGAGCCTGAGGTCCAGGTCAAGTACCGGCTTTAAGCCGATCTTATCGAGCATCACCTTATGTCCTGCCTCTGCTGAGTTATGAGCTGCGAATATGTAGTCTTTTACCTTCGGCTCGAGGCAGTATGCGATTAACGCCCCTGCCGTAGAGATAAAGCCGTCTATAACAACCGGTATCCTGTTTGCAGCGCCGCCGAGGACTATGCCTGCAATGCCTCCGATCTCAGCGCCGCCGACCTTTGAGAGCACATCGATAGGATCATCTTTGTCAGGCCTGTTTATCTCTATGCCCTGCTTGATCACGGCTATCTTTCTTTTTAAGGAATCATCAGTTATGCCTGTGCCCCTGCCAGTCACAGAGCTGACCGGCTTGCCTGTGAGGACTGCCGCAATAGCGCTTGAGGGGGTTGTGTTACCTATCCCCATATCTCCTGTGCCGAATATCCTGTAGCCTTTCCTGGCATATCCGTTGGCAAGTTCAAGGCCTGTTTCTATGCATTTGACAGCCTCTTCCCTGGTCATTGCAGGGCCTTTTGCAAAATTCATTGTCCCCTTAACAACCTTCATCTTTACAAGGCCTTCAAGCTCTCCAAAATCATAAGCAACGCCGATATCGATCACAAGCACATCAGCGCCTGCATGCCTTGCCAGCACGTTTATGCCTGCGCCTCCGCGTATGAGATTAAAGACCATCTGGGGAGTGACCTCTTTTGGATATGCAGAGACCCCCTCTTCTGTGATGCCGTGGTCTCCGGCAAAGGTAAAGACGATCTTCTTGTCAATGATCGGGTTTGTGTTCTCTGTTATTGCCACAAGCCTCCTTGCGAACTCCTCGAGTTTCCCGAGGCTTCCGGGCGGCTTTGTAAGGTTGTCGAGGTGTTTCTGTGCCGTGGCATAGAATTCCTGATTAACAGGTTTAATCTTACTTAAAGCGTTATTAAGCAGATCCATCTGCTGCCTCCTTTATTTTTCCTATTTCCCGCTTCCATGCCTTTATTTAATTTTTGTCGCTATGCCTGCAGCCATGAGATAGACCTCATCAGCCACCTGGGCAATCTTCTGGTTCAATACGCCTGCAAAGTCCCTGAACTGCCTTGAAAGCCTGTTTTCAGGAACTATACCCATACCGACTTCATTAGAAACAAGAAAAAGTTCATATTTATCTGGACGTAGCTCAGGGTCTTTCAAGAAATTAACAAACCTGTCAATCTCTGCATCGACATCCCGCCCTGCGTGCATCAGATTAGACAGCCAGAGTGTGAGGCAGTCAATGAGCACTACATCATATTTGTTTACCGCTTCCCCGAGCGCATACGCAATGTTTAATGGTTCTTCGAGAGTTGCCCAGTCATCCGGCCGCTCATTTTTGTGCCTCTTTATCCTCTCTTCCATTTCTGTGTCAAAGGCCTGCGCAGTAGCGATATACGCCTTTTTGCCGGTTTTTGAATCAGCGCTCTTGAGTGCAAACGAGCTTTTGCCGCTCCTTGCGCCGCCGATAACCAAAACAATCTTACCTTTGCAGATGCTCATCATCTCTTGTCAGTGCATGCCATATCTTTCTCGAACATGCCCATCAGGGTGTCGTTAGCGCAGAACTTTCCGCACATAGTGCAGGAATGCTCATCGCCGTTGCCCCTCCTGTTTTTTATCTCCCTGGCCCTTTCAGGGTCTATAGCAAACTCAAACTGAGCATCCCACTTCATATCCCTGCGGGCTTTTGACATCTGCTTGTCAGCGTCCATGTCTTTGCGTTTGACCATGTCGCCTACATGCGCTGCGATGCGTGCAGCGATTACGCCTTCCCTGACATCAGCAGGGAAGGGGAGCCCCAGATGTTCTGAAGGGGTGACATAACATATAAAATCTGCACCGAATGATGATGCGAGGGCAGCGCCTATTGCAGCAGTGATATGGTCATATCCTGGTGCTATATCTGTAGTGATAGGCCCAAGCATATAGAATGGTGATTCTCCGCTCATCTTCTTCTCAAGGATTATGTTAGCCTCGATCTCATTTATCGGTATATGCCCGGGGCCTTCTACCATTGTCTGGCAGCCCATCTGCCTTCCTATGTCTGCAAGTTCACAGTTGATGAGCAACTCCTGAATCTGTACCCGGTCAGTAGAATCGTGTATTGCGCCTGCGCGGAAGCCGTTGCCGAGGCTCAGGACAGTGTCGTATTTTTTTAGTATATCTACTACCCTGTCGAAATGCTCGTACAGGGGGTTTTCTTTGTTGTTATGCTCCATCCATGCGACCATGTAAGAGCCGCCTTTTGAGACCAGGCCTCCGTAACGGTAGTTCTGTTTTCTGAGCATCTCGACTGTCTTTCTGTTGATGCCGCAGTGTATTGCCATGAAGGTGACGCCCTCAGCGCACTGCCTCTCTGTTATTTCCCAGAGGAGTTCTTCAGGCATGTTTACTGCAGAACCATACTTCTCTATCGCTTTTGCAAAGGCCTCATATAGCGGGACTGTACCGACCGGCAGTTTGATGCTGTCCATAACCGCCTTTCTTATGCCTGATATATCGCCCCCCACGCTGAGGTCCATCAGCGTGTCAGCCCCGTACTTCTCAGCAATGCGGGCCTTCTCGACCTCCATAGCGAGGTCTGCAATCTCTGTCGAAGTCCCGATTGAGGCATTTACCTTTGTCCTCAGTCCCTTGCCGATGCCGATAACCCTCGATCCCCTGTTCTTGTTTGACGGGATGACGATCTGTCCGGCTGCAACACGGCTCCTCACCAACTCAGGTGAAAGCCCCTCGTCCATAGCAGCTTTGCTGATCTCTTCTGTTATCTCTCCTTTTGCTGCCCTTTGTATCTGTGTCATTCTTTCCTCCTTGTCCTCCTTATTTATTAATACAAAAAAAAATCCTCAAGGCAAAAAATGCCTTGAGGATTGCACCCTGTTTCACTTCATCCTCTCTTCCTCTGTCCGCGGAGGTCTTTAACAGTTCGTAGTCTATAGTTCGTAG
>CAKKPH010000217.1 GCA_919901585.1 Thermodesulfovibrionales bacterium
GTTCAGGTGCTCCACACGCCCGGCCATAGCCCGGGAAGCATCTGCCTTTTCGGTCAGGATGTGGTTATATCTGGAGATACCCTCTTTGCGGGCGCTGTTGGAAGGACTGACTTTTATGGCGGTGACATGAACAAATTAAAGACCTCTTTCGAAAGGCTTATGGCGCTTCCTTCTGCTACAGAGGTGCTCGCAGGACATGGGCCCAACTCGACCATCGGCAGGGAACGTTCCACCAATTTCTTCCTGAAACTATTTACTTGACAAAAGCTTCAGTAAGTGGCATATTTAGCTAACATGACAGGATTATCTTCTGCAATCGGGTGGCCGGCAATTCACTGAGCGCTGGCTTTTATTAACTACGGGCAAAAAGCCCGGGATTTTGTTCAGGAGGCAGGATGGGCAGGAAACTTTATGTTGGGAACGTCTCTTTTCAGGCATCAGAAGATGACCTGAAAGACCTTTTCTCGAAGGCAGGAGAGGTCGTATCAGCAAAGCTGATAACCGATGCAGCAACCGGAAGGTCAAGGGGCTTCGGCTTTGTCGAGATGGCAGCTGATTCAGATGCACAGAAGGCAATAACGATGTTCAACGGCAACAGCTTCCTTGACAGGAATATCGTTGTCAGCGAGGCAAAACCTCAGGAGAGAAGGGAACGGTCCGGGTCCGGAGGCGGAGGTCAGAGAGGAGACAGAAGCGGCGGTTTCGGCAGCAGAAGACCGGGGGGAAGAAGATAGTTTAGTCCTTTCTATTCATTTTGTCAGGATTTCTTCAGAATCATAGAGCCAAGGGACAGGCCCAGTTCTTTTGAAATCACTTCACACTTGGATTGGAAAAGGTAGAATATTGTCTTTTCAGGGTCTCTTAAAGTCTCGAAATTAGCCTGGCCCTTGCTTATTACGAGTGGACTTCCCCTGTATTTTTTTTGAAATTCATGGGAAGTCCACTCGATAATAGTGCCTACAGCATCAGAGCCGTTGTCAATGATTTCGCATACTCCTGTGAGGCCTGCTTCTCTTGCGTCTTCCATAGTGCAGTCGTTTATTACGGCTGAACCCTTCACAACAGCAACAACCTTTTTGTTATTTGACTGTATTGTCTCGATGAGTATCCTGTCGAACACTATCTCTCCTGCATTATCAAGCAGGTAGAGTATCTCTTCGGCCTCATATATTGCAGTCCTGAAGGACCCGTAATCATCAACTGACAACGGGTTATTGAGCGCCCTCTTTATTGTGCCCTCAATATCAACTGATGTGAATATGCCGAAGTCGATCACATTCCCTGCAATAGCGAGCCTTGTGGCTGTCCATAAAGGGTCCTCGCTCTCCAGGGCCTTCTTCATAAGATACGGGTAGAGCTTAAGCGCAATCTGGTTATACTCTGACTTAATATCACTGAACGGGTCTTTCTTAAGGGACTCTCTTATCTTCTTATGGATGAATGTCGTGGCATAGGCAGGCGCCCTTGATGTGTCAGCCATCTGTACATCTTCAAGCAGGTCCTTCAGTATCTTTTCCTGAAGGTCTTTGTCCTTTGTCCCGTATCTCAGCGCAATAAGGGACTGTTTAAGGAAGCAGGGGAAGCAGTCGAGATGGACCTTCATGGCTTTTTAACGGAGGCTGCCTTCACTGCCTCTGCAGACATCTTCTTCCTGAAAGCGGCAAGCCTCCTCAAGACATTCTTGTCCTTCCTGCTGATGATCTGTGCTGCGAATATTGCAGCATTCATTGCCCCTGCCTTCCCGACCGCCATCGTTGCAACAGGTATGCCGGGAGGCATCTGGACTGTACTCAGCAAAGAATCAAAACCCTGGAGAGGCGATGAGTTTATCGGTATGCCTATTACAGGCAGGATTGTGTGCGAGGCAGCCACACCGGCAAGATGGGCTGCGGCGCCGGCAGCAGCAATGATCACATCAACGCCTTTTTTTTCAGCCTCTGCTACAAGTGCATGCACCCTGCCCGGGGTCCTGTGAGCAGATGCGACTGTCATTTCATACGGGATCCCGAATTCCTCAAGCATCTTTGCTGTCTCCCCGACTACAGGGAGGTCAGAATCACTTCCCATCAAAACCAAAACCTGCGGTTTCATAATACCTCCATCAAAACAATTCTTAGTAAATAGTTTAAAAACTATCCACTAAATACTAACGGCTATCTACAGTCTTTCAAGTGCCCTGTCTGCAATATCCTTCCTGTAATGCATACCGTCAAAATGTATCTTGTCAATAGCCTTGTATGCCCTTTCCTTTGCCTCTCTGATATCGTTTCCGAGCGCAGTAACGCCGAGCACCCTGCCGCCTGAGGTCACAACCTTGCTGTCATTAAACACAGTGCCTGCATGAAATACAAATGTGTCATCTTCTCCTCTGATTTTCTCAAGGCCGGTAATGACCTTTCCTTTCTCATAGGTGCCGGGATACCCTTTTGACGCGAGCACAACACAGACAGCCACCTCAGGCTTCCAGCGTATTTCCAGATCAGAGAGCTTTTCATCGAGGATACCAAACGAGATTTCGACAAGATCAGTCTCGAGTCTCGAAAGCACAGGCTGTGTCTCAGGGTCTCCGAGCCTGCAGTTGAACTCAAGCACATAGGGATTGTCATCTTTTATCATAAGGCCTGCATAGAGTATGCCTTTGAATTCTATGCCCTCGGACCTGAGCCCCTTCATCACAGGCCACATGACCTTTTCCATTATCTTGTCTTCCATAGCCTTAGTAATGACAGGGGCGGGACTGTATGCACCCATCCCGCCTGTGTTAGGCCCCTCATCATTATCAAAGACCCTCTTATGATCCTGTGAAGAGGCCATAGGCACAACACTTTTCCCGTCAGTGAAGACCATAAAGGACGCCTCTTCGCCGCTTATACATTCCTCAACAACTACCCGGTTGCCTGCATCTCCAAAAGCCTTCTCCTTAATTATAAGCCTCAGGGCGTCAGTCGCCTCGTCAACTGTCCTGCAGACAAACACACCCTTGCCTGCAGCAAGGCCGTCTGCCTTGATAACTAAGGGGGCTACCTTCATATTCACATAATCCTTAGCGTGGACATAGGATGTGAACACCCTGTATTCAGCGGTAGGTATCCTGTAGCGTTTCATGAAATCTTTGGCAAAGACCTTGCTGGATTCGAGTTGGGCAGCCTCCCTGTTAGGCCCCAGGATCCTCCTCCCTTCCTTTTCGAATGCATCAACAATCCCCCTCGAAAGAGGATCTTCAGGCCCGACTATTGTAAGGTCTATCCATTCGTATTTTACAAAATCGAGAAGCGCATTGAAGTTATCAGAACCGATGTCTATGCATTCGGCAATCTCTGATATGCCTGCGTTCCCGGGCGTGCAGTATATCTTATCCACATGCCTGGATTGTGAAAGCTTCCAGACTATCGTATGCTCCCTGCCTCCGCCGCCTATAACGAGAACCTTCATATAGCTCCTCCCGGCAACTGTGATAGTGCTTAGTGTCAGTATTCAAGAACAGCGTTCAATTACTGTGTTATTGATTATACTGACACTACCCACTGTCACTGACACTGAATTAATGCCTGAAATGCCTTGCCCCTGTGATAATCATCGCCATATCATATTCATCTGCAGCCTGTATCACCTCTGAGTCCTTCATCGAACCGCCCGGCTGGACTACTGCGGTCACACCCATTTCATAAAGCACGTCTATACCGTCCCTGAACGGGAAAAAACCGTCTGACGCCGCTACTGAACCCTTCACAGGCTCGCAGGCATTGATAGCACCTATCTTTGCCGAATAGACCCTGCTTGTCTGGCCTATTCCTATGCCTACTGTCCTGTCTTTAAAGGCATATACAATCGCATTTGACTTGACATGCTTGCATACCTTCCATGAGAATGAGAGCGCTTCGATCTCTTCCTGTGTAGGCTGGCGTTTTGTAACCGCCTTCATCAGCATTACGTCCTCTCCAGAATAGTCCCACCCCTGAAGCAGCAGCCCGCCTGCGATCCGCTTCATATCCCATGACGCGGCCTTATTCTTATCAGGGGAGAGCATCTCTTTCAGCTCAAGAAGCCTGATATTCGGTTTTTTAGAAAACAATTCGAGAGCGTCTTTTGTAAATGACGTTGCTACCACAACCTCAAGGAAGAGGTCCACCATCTCCCTCGCGCTTTCGCCGTCTACCTCTGTGTTGAAGGCAACCACACCGCCAAAGGCTGATACAGGGTCCGTCTTTACTGCCTTCCTGTATGCATCCGCAGGCGTATTCCCGACAGCAACTCCGCATGGGTTAGTATGCTTTATTATGGCGCAAGCCTTCTTGTCGAACTCGAGCACGAGCATAAGGGCAGCGTTTGTGTCGAGATAATTATTAAAGGACATCTCCTTACCCTGAATCACCTTTGCATCAGGGAGTGAAAGACCGTTGGTCCTCTCCTTATATATCGCTGCCTTTTGTTGCGGATTTTCACCATACCTGAGGACAGCGACCCTCTTCAGTGATGTTGTCAAATAATCAGGGAAGGACGGCTCTTTTTCTGTGAAGCCTGCAAGGTACTCTGCTATAAGCGTGTCGTATCTCGCTGTATGGCTGAAGACCTTTTTTGCGAGATTAAGTTTTGTCTCTTTGGACACTGTCTTTTCCGATGACTTCATCTCTTCAATTATCTTTGAATAATCCTCGGGGTCGACAACCACAGCCACATCCTGATAGTTCTTTGATGCAGCCCTCAGCATTGTAGGCCCGCCTATATCAATATTCTCTATAGCGTCCCCGAAGGTGACATCCGGCCTTGAGATAGTCGCTTCAAAAGGATAGAGATTAACAACCACCATGTCTATCGGCTTGATATTGTGCCTTATGATATCATCCATGTCCTTGCGGTTATTACGCCTTGCGAGCAGGCCGCCATGGATCTTCGGATGAAGGGTCTTGAGCCTGCCGTCAAGCATCTCCGGGAAGCCTGTGTAGTCAGAGACCTCGGTAACAGAAACCCCTGCATCTCGCAAGGCCTTTGCAGTCCCTCCTGTGGATAAAATCTCGACCTTCATTGCAGAGAGTTCCCTGGCAAAATCGACCACTCCTCTCTTGTCAGACACGCTGATAAGTGCCCGTCTTATCATCTTCCTGTCCTCCTGCCAGATTATTAACTTAAATATTTTCCGGCTTCTTAGATTATCAGACCAGGCAAGTATTCTATCACAATATGCCCTTTTCTTTAAGGCTCACATACCTGCCGTCGCCGATTATCACGTGGTCAAGGACTGTTATGCCTACTATCTCCCCAGCTGACCTTAACTTCTCAGTAACAGCTATATCATCCCTGCTCGGTTCCGGGTCACCGCTCGGGTGGTTATGGACAAAGATAACAGATGCTGCCGACTCCCTTATGGCATCCTTAAACGCCTCCCTCGGATGGATTAGGGAATTAGTGAGTGTGCCCTCTGACACCCTGTACTCCTTCTCGCCGACCAGCCTGTTTTTCGTATCAAGGAGGAGAGACATGAAAACCTCCTTCTTCATATTCTTAAAGCGGGGGGCAAAATACATATATACCGCACTGCTCGAAGAAAGGACCTGATCCGAAATGGCTGACTCGGCCATAAGCCTTTTGCCGAGCTCAAACGCGGCCTTTATTTGCGCGACCTTTGCTGTTCCGATCCCCTGAACCCCTTTAAATTCGCTTATTGGGGCTGAATCTATAGCTCTAAGCCCCTTAAATTTATCAAGAAGCTCCATAGCAAGGCTCATAACACCCTTGCTTCCGCTTCCGGTCCTCAGTATTATTGCGAGGAGCTGGGCATCAGAGAGGTGTTCAGCGCCATGTTTAATGAGCCGTTCCCTCGGCCTTTCATCCTCCGGCCAGTCTTTTACCTTCTTTTCAGCCATCAAAATCCCCGGTCTTAA
>CAKKPH010000218.1 GCA_919901585.1 Thermodesulfovibrionales bacterium
GGTCGTCACATTTTTCGTATGTTATATGCCTGTCCTGAACAGCGTATCTCTCCATGACCAAAAGCCGTTTTGCCGCATCTGCAAAAGGGATAAGAATTTCTCCGATTTCTTTCAGTCCTTTTTCTATAGCCTGTTTACTGAGCCGGGTGCCCTCTGTTTTTAATATCCCGGCAATTTCCCTTATCATTATAAAGAGTGTGCAGTATTCCAGCCCCCTCACTCCTCTCCGCCACTGCAAGAGCATGGGACTCCTCCAGAACCAGAGGAAGTTGCGAATGCCGAGGGCGATTATATCATTAACTGCTGTCTCAAGTTCATTAGTTAGTGACGGGTTTACAGCGTATAACTGCAAGGCATCGAAAACATTTTTGTCCTTTAACTGGTTGCTCGTTGCTTGTAACTCGCTACTGTTGTTGAGGTATTCCCATAAATTTCTTAAAACCATTTCGCCGCTTATGTCTCCGGGCGTGTCAAAATGAATAAGAGAGAGCATTACCCTGCCTTTGCCGAAGTACCCTTCTATTACAGCCGGCTCGTTCAACAGGCGCTTAGGGTCGAGATTAATCCGGTACAGGTCTTCGAGGTCCTGCCAACAGCCGCTTGCCTCCACATCCCCGACATTCAAATCAGAGCTGAATGAATCAAAGAGCGCATCTCCGTATGTTGCGAGTATCTTAATGTTTTTGTCATCGATGAGAAACTGAGAAGGCCACCATGCGTGAAAAATAAGCGTCGATATTAGTTTGGAGTTTGGAGTTTCGAGTTCAGAGGTTTTTACTTCTGACTTCTTAAGATTGTTCCATATAGGATGTTCATTTATATTGAGATAAATTCTCCCGCTAAAACTCGGGACCCTCTCTTTTGTAGGTTTCCTTTTGACGTTCAGAAGTCCTAACCCATCGATTGTCGCCAGACCGGCCCCACCGCAAAACCCGAGATAGCTGCCTCCTTTTGTTACAAAGTCTTTAATTTTTAGGAGACCCTTATCGCCCAAGGCCTTTAATTTGTTTGAGGCCCAGCCGCCGGGGACAAACAGCATTTTGTAGTTCCTGAGACAGCCCTTCCTTATATCCTCAGAACTCACCAGGTCAAAAGGAAGGTTATAGGCAGTTAATGCCTTGTAAGCCATTAGCCCCCATAGGAATGATTCATCCCACAAAAAGGCAGCCATCCTGTCCGGCCTTGAACTCTGCACTTTATACTTTGAACTTTTTTTCATATCCTCTCGGAGTTATCATCCAATCGTTCCATTTGAAAGTTTTTGAATTGCCTACTATCACGGTAGTCTGCATATCGATATCGCAGCCAAGCATTTCCCCGAGGGTTGTAAGGACAACCTTTTCATTCTCTCTCATTGCGCCCTTAACTATCCCCACAGGCGTTTCACTGCTTCTGTGTTTCAGGATAATCTCCTGCGCCTTACGGATCTGGTCAATCCTGCCCATGCTTTTGGGATTGTATATTACAATAACAAAGTCAGCCATTGAGGCAGCTTCAAGCCGTTTCTCTATCAGATCCCATGACGTAAGCCTGTCGGAAAGGCTGATCGAGGCAAAGTCATGCATCAGCGGCGCACCGAGCCTCGCAGCGCAGGCATTTAACGCCGAGATGCCGGGAATGACTTCAACTGCAGGTCCGGAAGCCTTTTCTTCCGCTCTTCCGCTCTTCTGCTCGTCTGCCCGGAGCAGTTCAAACACCAGGCCGGCCATTGCATAAACGCCGGGGTCACCACCGCTGATAACAGATACGGATTTACCGCTTTTTGCCAGTTCAACAGCCTTTCTGCACCTGTCTACTTCACGGGTCATGCCTGTTGAAAAAATCTTCTTGCCTTTAATAAGCCCTTCTATCAAAGTTAGATACGTGGTGTAGCCGACTATGATATCGGATTTTTTTATGGCGTCCTGCGCAAGCGGCGTAATATGTTTCATGTCTCCGGGGCCTGTTCCCACAATGTAAATCCTGCCTGTATGTTGTTCTGTTGCGTCTTTTTCTCTTTTCATCAATTCTTCTCCATGCCCTTTTATTTCGGCCAATGCTATAGTTATATTGCCTCTCTTTTGTTTTTTTAAAAGAAGCCTGCAGGCTCCGGCTGCAAGCAAGGCTGCAGGTTCAGCTACAGCATTAGCGCCGGTTGCCCTGAACGCCGCCTCTGACCTCGATATCCCCTTAACGCTGTTCAACTCTTCAGGGGCGAACACGCTGACCTTGATATTATGCTTCCCGGCAAATGCGATTAAACCGGGTTCTTTGCCCTTTTTG
>CAKKPH010000219.1 GCA_919901585.1 Thermodesulfovibrionales bacterium
GCCCCCTGCCTGCAACTGTCTGCGGACAGGTATGCCCCAATCCCTGCATGCAGGCATGCACAAGGGGGCAGATCGACAGGCCTTTGAGTATTGACATGCTCGGTAGCCTTGCGCTCGAATTGCCTGCGCCGAAGAAAGAGGCTTCTACAGGACGCAAAATAGCAGTTATCGGCGGAGGACCTGCAGGGCTCAGTGCTGCCTGGCACCTCACTCTGAAGGGCCATTCTGTTGACCTCTATGAGGCCTCCGGCAGACTGGGCGGCAAGATAGAATTCGCAATACCAAGGGAGAGGCTGCCTCACGAGATACTCGAAAAGGAGCTTTCGAGGTTCAGTGAGATAGGCGTTAATCTAAATCTCAATCAGAAGATAGACCTTAAGAAATTTGAGGAGATATACAAGGCTCACGAAATAGTCATTATAGCCTGCGGTGCACAGAAGGCGAGGACAATAGCATTTCCGGGCCACGAAGACGTTATAGGCGGTTATGACTTCCTGTGGGGCGTTAATACAGGCGAGACCTTTGACTTCAGGTCAAAGAAGGTCGTTGTGATAGGCTCAGGCAATGTCGGCATGGACGTGGCTTCTCAGGCTTACAACTGCGGTGCCGAATCCGTCATCTCTGTTGATATACAGAAGCCTGCTGCCTTTGGAGAAGAGATGGAAACTGCAAAGGCAAAGGGTACGCAGGTACTTTGGCCTAAGGTCACTGAGAGGTACGATAAGAAAGAAAGGAAGATCTACTTCAAAGACGGCTCGTCGCTCGAGGCGGATGTGGTGATAATCTCTATAGGGGACCTGCCGCTGCTCGATTTTCTGCCTCCGGGCATTCATACGGAAAAGGGCTGGATAGCTGTTAATGGTACAGGCCAGACCTCAGACGTTAAGGTCTTTGCGATAGGAGATGTCACGGGGCTTGGCCTTGTGACGCACGCTATTGGACAGGGCAGGACTACTGCTGAGAGTGTGCATTACCAGCTTATGCATGCACCCCGCCAGCCTGAGGTCAAGCAGCAGATAAGATACGAGAGCATAATGACAGAATACTACGAGGCATGCAAAGGGGGCTTCACAACAACTGAGACAGAGGGCCACTTGTGCATGTCATGCGGGAGCTGCCGTGACTGCCGTATCTGCGAGGCGACCTGCTACTGGGGCGCAATAAGCAGGAACGACCTCGGAGACGGCAGGTATGAGTATGTTGTTGACGATGAGAAGTGCATCGGTTGCGGCTTCTGTGCCGGTGTATGCCCCTGCGGCGTCTGGGAGATGGTAGAGAATATTTAGCGAAGGTTCGTTGCCTGTAGACTGCCGATACAATTCAACCCCTGACTGCGCTTTATAATTTTATCTTTTGTTTGTATAATGATTGGCAGGATTCCTATGCAGAGCTTTCTCTTTAGATCGAAAATTCCCAAGGTTTTGACCCTGTTAAATCTGTTCATCGGGGTTATCGTAGTCGTTTTTATCCTTTTGCTCATCAGGGAGGCAGTTACCGGTAAGTACAAGGGCGTGAAAAAAAATGACCGGACTTCTCTGGGCATCAGCGAAAAACAGGGCGCGGGACCCGAGAAGATAGCCTTCTACGAATACGAGACAATCCTCGCGAACAACCCTTTTGGTTTTCCGGCAGGCAGATTAAGAGAACTCTCCGGTTCAACTGACAGCAATGTCCAGAGGACAGACCTGATACTTATAGGCACTATCTCAGGCCCGGAGATGTACAGCTTTGCGGTATTTTCGGACAAGAGCGGCAAACAGGAGATATTCAGAGTAGGAGATATGGTCTTCGGGCTCGGCAAACTCAGGGAGGTGAGGAAGGACAGGGTGGTCCTGAGTGAAGGAAGCAGGACAGAAGAGGTACTGTTATCTGACATTATAAAAGTTACGGACATAAGCCCTGCTCAGCCTGCACAGAGGCAATCCGGCCTTGCAAGAAATGTAGGCGAGAGGTCGTTTGTAGTTGATCAGATGAAGATACTGAATGCAATAGAGAACCCAAACCAACTTATGACAGAGGCGAGGCTCCAGCCAAACCTTGTGGATGGCAGACAGAATGGGTTTGTACTTAGAGAGGTCAAGAACAACGGCATATACCAGAGTCTCGGACTAAAGAACGGGGATGTGCTTTTAAGGATTAATGATTATAATATCACTAATGTCGACAGCGCCCTGCAGGCATTTTCTGCCTTGCGTGGCATGGAAAGGGTAAATCTTGATATAGTGAGGAACGGGGAGAAGGTGACCCTGACATATCTTTTAAAATGAGGGACGTTTAAAATGAACCAGATGAAGATTCCTCTCAATCTGCTTTTCTTTTCGGCTCTGTTATGTTTAATATTTCTTTCTTTTTCATTTCCCGCAGGTTCCTCATACGCGGGGCAGAAAGAACTGGTCTCAAAAGACCAAAAAGTCACTTTCAATTTTGTGGATGTCGAGCTCCCTGTTATAACTAAGTTCATAAGCGAGATCACAAAAAAGAACTTTGTGTTTGATGAGAGGGTCAAGGGCAAGATAACGATAATCGCTCCATCCAAACTGAACATCGATGAGGCCTTTAACCTGTTCGCTTCAGTGCTTGAACTGAAGGGCTTTACAATAGTGCCTTCAGGCACAGATACTTTCAAGATAATCAATTCCTCGGATGCAAAACAGAGGGGCATCATTATTGCAGGGGAGGGGCAGCCGGTAAACGAGACATACATAGCGAGGATTATTAACCTGAAATATGTCTCTTCGGATGATGCCTTGAAGTTTATGCAGCCTGTTGTATCTAAGGATGGCCATGTCTCTTCCTTCGGGCCCGGTAATCTCATGCTTGTGATAGACTCCGGAGTGAATATCGAAAAGATACTGAAGATAGTAGAGAGTATAGATCAGAAGCCGGTTAAGGATGGGTCTGAGGTTGTAATCCTGAGATACTCGAGCTCTGATGCTGTTTCAAAGATAATAAACGAGGGCATTGGAAGAAAACAGAGGTCGGTACAACAGGTGCAGGCAGGAGAAGAAGGGAGGGCGGTTGCTGACATGAGGCTGAACGCAGTTGTCCTCTTCGGTGACAGGGGTGCAAGGGAGTATATGAAATCCCTGATAGCGCTCCTCGATGTCCCCTCTCCTGAAACACAGGGAAGGATAAACCTTTATTTTCTCGAGAACGCAGATGCAACAGAGCTTGCAAAGGTGGTTGACGGCATAATCAAGGGGGCATCTGTTCAACAGCGTCAGGCCGGGACAGGGACTGCACCAGTCTCTCCATTTGAATCAGGGGGAGGCATAACTGTGACTGCCGACAAGGCAACAAATGCCCTGATAGTCGTTGCGTCCCCGTCTGATTTTCAGAGCCTTTCTAATGTCATTAAGCAGCTCGACAGGCGGAGGAAGCAGGTGTATGTCGAGGCTATGATCGTCGAGGCCTCGGTCGACAAGCTGAGGGAACTCGGCACAAAATGGAGGCTTATGGGCAGAAGCGGAGGCGAGCCGGTCGCAATAGGCGGTTTCGGGACAATGGACTCAGACGCTATACAGTCTGTCATATCGGGGCTCGGGGGTGCCACACTCGGGGGGCTCGGGAACTATCTGAATGTTCCTCTTACATCGGTCGGGAGTGACGGGACTGTCACAACATCAACACTGACTGTGCCGGGCTTTTCGGTCCTTTTCAATCTGAATGAGTTCAGGGACGCTGTTAATGTCCTTTCGGCACCTCAGATACTCACCTCCGACAATAAAGAGGCAGAGATAGTAGTCGGTGAGAATGTACCGTTTATATCAAAGAGGGAGAGGGATTCAACAAGCAACACTGTCCTTAGCTCTATCGAGAGGAAGGATGTCGGTATAACGCTCAAGATAACCCCGCAGATCACAGAGGGTGATTATGTAAAGCTCGATATCTATCAGGAGATATCGTCGGTTAAGCAGGGGTCCGAGAATATAATCATAAATGTCGGTCCGACCACCACAAAGCGTTCAACAAAGACATCTGTTGTCGTAAAGGACAGGCAGACGGTTGTGATAGGCGGCCTTATGCAGGAGAAGGAGGACGAGAGCCTGACCAGCATACCTGTCCTCGGGGACCTGCCTGTGCTGGGATGGCTTTTCAAGACAAAGAGCACAGACAAGAAAAAGACTAACCTGCTTGTGTTTCTCTCGCCGCACATAGTAAAGGAGGCTGACCGCATGGCCGAGATAACTTCAGACAAGCAGAAGGAGTTCAAGCAGTCAGTCTCTGGCGAACTCCTTGTAAGGTTCAAGGATGGTGTAACAAGAAAGAGCGCAGAGGAGTTGATTTCAAAACGTAAGGCATATATCTTAAAGGTTCTTGAAGGCGGGGTTTATCACGTAAGGCTTAAAAATGAACAAGACGCCGAACAGGCTGCAAGAGAGTTCCTCACGATCCCTGAGGTTTTGAGCGCTGAGCCGGACTACAAGATAAGAATGAAATAGGCCCTTCCAAGATGGATACGATCGATGCCATAAGAGATGAAGATATAGAGCCTTCCTTACTGACCGAGGTCCCTCTCTCTTTTGCAAAAAACAATTTGATCATGCCTATAAAGAGGGAGGGGGGCTCTCTTATAGCCGCAGTAGCTGATGAGAAGGGAATCCTCTCGCTCCTCGACCTCTCAAGGAGATACGGGCTGAGGCCATCCCCTGTAAGGGCAAGCTCAGGCGTCATACTGGATGCGATCAACAGGTTTTACGGCCGGATTGGTACCGCAACCGATGTTATGGAGGAGATAACCGGAGAAGACCTCTCGTCAGTAGCTACTGAGTTCGAATCACCAAAAGACCTTCTTGAGCTTACTGAAGAGGCGCCCATTATCCGCCTCCTGAATGCACTCCTGCAGCAGGCGGTTAAGGAAAATGCGAGCGACATACATATAGAGCCCTATGAGAAGGAACTTGACGTAAGGATGCGCGTAGACGGCATTCTGCACAGGGTCCTTTCCCCCCCAAAGATAATACAGGAGGCGCTCATAAGCAGGGTAAAGATTATGGCGAACCTCGATATTGCAGAGAAGAGGCTCCCTCAGGACGGACGCATAAGGGTGCTTTCAGCCGGAAGGGACATAGACGTGAGGGTATCTATAATCCCGACGTCCTTTGGAGAGAGGGCAATGATGAGGCTCCTCGACAGGAAGCAGGGACTCAAAGGGCTCAAGGAGATAGGGTTCGATGGGTCTGACGAGACCCGTTTCGAAGAGATGT
>CAKKPH010000220.1:0-6298 GCA_919901585.1 Thermodesulfovibrionales bacterium
CCTCATCCCTCGTCGGTTGATCCTGCAGAGTTAATGGACGATTTTGCGGCATGTGACTTTGCCGTCAAGGGAGAGGCGGAGCTCAGCCTCCCCGCTTTATTTTACGAAATCTCACACAAAGGGGAAAATAGCTATGATGGCCGTCTTGCGCAACAAAACGCGTTAAAAATACCGGGTCTTGTATGGAGGGACAAAGATCAAGTCTATTCAAACCCTATAGCTTTTATGCATGACCTTGATAGCATTGATTTCCCATGCTGGGAAATGCTTGACCCGGACAATTATGATGTTGATATGCTTGGTTCTGCAATGAAGGAGGGCAACACTGCGCCTGTAATAACGACGCGCGGCTGTCCCGGCAAATGCAGTTTCTGCAGCGCTTTTAATGTGAACGGCAGAAAAATCAGGACCAGAAGCCCTGAAAATGTTATAAAAGAAATGTTGCTGCTGTATACCAAATACAAGGCAAGAAAATTTATGTTCCAGGATAACTGCTTTACGTCAATCAAGGAAAATCTGATAAGGATCTGCGAGCTCATTATAAGGGAAAAAATGCGTATAGAGTGGGACTGCGTAAGCTACGAAAGACTCAACAATCTGACCGATGAGACGCTTCCTCTGATGTATAAGGCAGGATGCAGGATGATACACATGGGTATTGAGTCAGGGTATGAAAAAACAAGAAAGACGATGCATAAGGCCTGTTCTTTAGAAGAGATAACTGCAAAAAATCAGCTTATACGAAAAAGCGGCATTAAGGTCGGCGCATGGTTTATGCTGGGCTTCCCCGGTGAAACTGAAAATGAGATGAAAGAAAGCATCAGCTACGCCTTTTCTCTCGGTGCTGAATTAGTTGCCTTCACGGCCTGTTTTCCGCTTCCCGGAAGTTCTGTTTATAGTTATATAAAGGAAAAATACGGGTTCGATAAAATTGATTGGTCTGCTTTCGATATCTACAGCTCTGACTATCCTGCAAGCGAGGTGTCATCGCAAAAGATAACAAGATTGCTCAAAA
Organism: Thermodesulfovibrionales bacterium; assembly: GCA_919901585.1. Lineage (GTDB taxonomy): Bacteria > Nitrospirota > Thermodesulfovibrionia > Thermodesulfovibrionales > UBA9159 > CAKKPH01. The sequence continues at coordinate 1,016 of CAKKPH010000220.1, forward strand.
TGGTGAGGTTAAGGATACGCGTGAATAAGAAAATCAGAAAACTGGCTTCTTTCCTGCCCTCGAAATGAAGATAACCTTCATATCACCATATCCTGACGTCACGTCATTTGGAATTCGGACGATGTCCGCATACATGAGGCAACACAGGCACAGCACGCAGATAATATTCCTTCCTGACCCGTATGGGGACAACCTCATGTACGGCGTTAAGAGGTATGATGACAAGGTGTTAAGCGAGCTCACCGCTCTTTGTGCAGATACAGACCTGATCGGGATAACGCTTATGACCAACTTCTTTGACAACGCAGTCCAGATTACAGAGAAGCTGAAGAGGGATATGAGCATCCCGGTTATCTGGGGCGGGGTGCACCCCACTATCAGGCCTGATGAGTCAATAGAGTATGCTGATATGATATGTATCGGAGACGGAGAGGATGCGCTGCTGGAGCTTGCGGACAAGATGGATAAGGGCGCGGATTTCTTGACAACCCGGAACTTCTGGATAAAGAGCAACGGCAGGGTATACAAGAACCCCCTCAGAGAGCTTACGAAGAGTCTTGACAGCTACCCGATACCTGATTACAGCAACGAAGGTCACTATGTCCTGTATGAGGGAAGCATCAAACCCCTGACTCAAGACCTTCTGAGGCCGCTTCTGGAGAGGGGGACAGTTTCGGCCTATCTGAGGAAGATCGGCTACCAGACCATGACCGGCAGGGGATGCCCTCATAGGTGTACCTATTGCATCAATGACACGATCAAAGGCCTCTATGAAGGTCAGGGCTATCTCCGGTGGAGGTCTGTTGATCATGTTATGGAGGAACTCCAGTGGGTAAAGGAGAATATGCCCTATGTCGGGTATATATGGATATCTGACGACGCCTTTTTTGCAAGGAACCTGAAAAACCTTGAGACATTCTGCAGGGAATACAAGGGGAAAATAGGGTTGCCGTTTTCCTGTCTTGGCAGTCCCCTGACCGTGAACGATGAGAAGATGGAGATGCTAGTAGACGCAGGCCTTATATACCTCCAGCTCGGCATAGAGAGCGGCAGCAGGAGCATACAGGAGCTCTTCAACAGAAAAAACATGTCAAATGAAGTGATGATGAAGGCGATAAGGACGATCAACAAATACAAGGGCAGAATGTTCCCGCCAAGCTATGACTTTATACTTGACGTCCCGTATGAGACAGAAAGCGACAAGATAGAGAGCCTCAGGTTTATAGCCGATATACCAAAGCCCTTCCGCCTTCAACCCTTTTCGCTCGTGCTGTATCCGGGCACCAGGCTTTATCAGATGGCGAAGTCGGACGGTATGATAGGCGATGACAGGAGGGAGATATATTCCAAGAGCTACACGATGAGGGAGCCCAGCTATCTGAACCTGCTGATGGCTATGGCAAAGGGCGGCAGGTTCCCCGGACCTCTGCTGAAGTTCCTCGTGAGCGGACCTGTGGTGAATGTCTTGAACAGTGCCGCGATGAAACCCTTCTTTAAGCATTTCTATATTCTGCTCAAGAAGGCGTATACCATCCTTAAGAGGGTACTGGGCAGGCAGTGAAGGTCTTGTTGGTCCAGTCATACCTTGTCGGTAAGGAGCCGCCTGTGTTCCCGATAGGGTTATGCTGCCTCGCAGCAAATTTACAGGGATATCATTTTAAAACCTTTGACCCTAATGTCTCTGGAGATGCCTTTGGTGAGTTTGCGGATATCCTTGACGCGTACAGGCCTGAAGTCATCGGCATATCTCTGCGGAATATAGACTCTACAAATAAGAGGAAGGTGGTTTTCTATTACAGTTATCTTAAAGAGATGGTCAATGCTGTAAGGAACAGCCCTTGCAGAGAAAGCAGGATCATAGTGGGAGGCTCCGGCTTCTCTATGTTCGCGCGCGAGATCATGGAGGATGAACCGGAGATAGATTACGGCGTATTCCTTGAAGGTGAAGAGACTTTCCCGGAGCTTCTGCAGAACTTAGACTGCCCTGATTCGGTAGAGGGAGTTTTCTTCCGCAGCAACGGGAAAGTGGTTTTCACCGGACCGAGGGCGCAGCTGGATCTGAGTAAGACAAAACCACCTAAAAGGGAAGCTGTGCCGATTGAGCCGTATAAGGGTATTTCTGAGGCTATAGGGGTAGAGACAAAAAGGGGCTGTGTGTTCGCATGCATATACTGCATCTATGGTTTCCTGAACGGCAAAACCCTTCGCCTGAAAGACCCGGTGAAGGTCGCTGACGAGATAGAGTCACTTGTAAGCGGCAAAAAAGTCAGGAGGTTCACCTTTGTTGACTCTGTCTTTAACCAGCCCCTTGAACATGCCGAGGCAGTCTGCAGGGAGATCATCAGACGGAAGATTGATGTCTCCTGGTCGGCATGGTTTCATGAGGAATATCTGACAGAGGAGTTTGCGGGGCTCTGCAGGGAGGCGGGCTGTGATAAGTTCATACTCTCGCCGGACGGTTTTTCGGACAGGGTGCTGCAGAACCTCGGGAAAACCATGAAGAAGCGGGACATAATCAGGGCGTTTGAGATACTCGTAGGTATTGAGGACACTGAGATATGTTTCAATTTTTTTAAGAACCCGCCGGGGCAGGATATGCTGACATTCCTCAGTTTGATGCGCTTTTATCTCGGCGCCAAACTCAGGCTCGGCAGCCGGGTCCACTTTGAGTTTAATTCAATGCGAATAGAGCCGCACACAAGACTATACAGGATAGCGCTTGAGCAAGGACTGATAAGGGAAGAAGACAACCTGCTATACCCGAAATATTTCACAAACAGAAATACCCGCTGCATTGAACGGATATTCGATACCATGCTACTATTAAAGGGGAAGTAGGGAATGAAGGCGCTTATAAAAGAGATTATGGTATTCCTGATGTGGTATCCGCTCAGGATAGTGATAAATATCCTTCCGCTCAGGGCTGTCTATGCCATAGGAGCGGCAGGAGGTCTCCTTTTGTATCTGCTTTCCGGAGACAAACAGAAGATAATGACAAAAGAACTGACTAAAATAATGCCTGAGAAGAACGCGGACGAAATAAAGAAAATAATCAGGGGCAGTTTTGTAAACTACTGTGTCTCTGAGATGGAAGTACTGCTCTATCCTTCATTGAATACCGGTTTTATAAAGAAGAATGTCACTATTGAAGGCAGGGAGCATCTTGATGCGGCTCTGGCAAAAGGCAAGGGGGTTCTTTTGTTCCAGGCCCATTTCGGAGCGTTCCAGATGACTATGCCGGCTATAGGATACAGCGGATATAAGATGAACCAGATAAGCGCCTCTGCTTCACTCTGGAAAGACAATGCTGGTGTTTCCAGAATGCAGCAGAAGGCGTATAACATAAAAGCGAGCTATGAGTATTCACTTCCTGTAAGGCATATTTCTGTCAAGTCTTCACTGAGGCCGGTATTCAGCGCCCTAGAAAAAAATGAGATAGTAGGCATAACCGTTGACGGCGGCGGCGGCAATAAAACGGTTTTAATAGATTTCCTTGGCCGAAAGGCAAATTTTCAACAGGGGTCTGCAGACCTGGCGATAAGAACCGGCGCGGAAATAGTGCCTGCATTTATTATTACTGAAACCGGTCTGAAACACAGGTTGGTGCTGCATCCGCCGATAAAAATCAGAGAAACTTCCAACAGGGAGGAGCAGTTACAAGAAGTGCTACAGGAGTTCGGAAGCCTGTTAGAGGGCTACGTCTTCTGGTATCCCTCCCATTATTTATACACCCTCTTTCTGAGGAGGTCGCGCGCCGGCAAAGACGCATATCCTTTTTTTGCCGACTACACTATATCGCAATTTAACGAAACGAAATGTAAGATAAAAAGGACTAATTATGCATAAGAGGAATAAATCTATGGCGTGGGCCTTTAACCAGTTGGTTAACAGGAACCTTCAGTCGATAGCTTACAAATACGACAGGGGTTTATCAAAGCCGACAAGGATAATTTTTTGTGTAACACTGAGATGCAATATAAAGTGTCAACAGTGCGCTATATGGAGGCTGCCCAAGCCTGAGGAGCTTACGACTGATGAATGGAAAAAGGTTATATTCGACCTCAGGAAATGGATCGGCCCTTACAGGGTGCAGCTTGCAGGCGGAGAGACCTTTATGAGGAAGGATATTACCGAGATCATCAGTTTTGCAACCCGGAATGACGTGCTGACAGGCGTAGTCAGCAACGGCACTATGATTACGAGGGAGCTGGCAAGAGATATCGTTGACTCAGGTCTTGGTTATATACATATCTCTGTTGACGGCTTAAACCCTGAAACTCACGACCATATCAGAGGCATCCCCGGCCTTCACTCAAAGACAATGGCTGCGATAGACTATCTGTCCGAATACTCAAGGGGCAGCGGCATGTCAGTCTGCATGGCAACCGTGATAAGCAGAAAGAATATGCATGAACTCACAGATCTGGTGGATTTTGTCGAGAGAAAAGGTCTTAACGGTATAATTTTTAACCCCCTCGGCCCGACCATTGACAGCGACCCCGACTGGTACAAGAAAACCGATCTCTGGTTTGATGACCTGAAAGAGATAAACAGGGTGCTCGACAGACTGATCGAACTCAAAAAAAAAGGGGCAAGAATACTAAATCCCCCTGAACAGTTTCAAGAAATGAAAGTGTACTTTGAAAAGCCTTACTTGCTCAGGCGAGACAAATGCATGGTAGGCATAACAAATCTCAGCATAACCTGTGACGGTTATATACATACCTGCTTCAAGATGCCTCCGCTGGGTAACGTTCGGGAGGCGACACCTGAGGATGTTTGGGACTCTAAAAAGGCACGGGAGATCAGGAGCATGATCAAGAAATGCGACATTCACTGCAGCCCGGGGAATTTTGTTTACAGAAGGAGCCTTTTGAGCGAGGCTGTCAGATTCCTGAAATATGGATAGTTTAAAATCATACGCTTTAGTCTTTCTGAGAGGCTTGCTGTTATACAATGACTGTTAATGAAGGTGTTGTGCGTGATATCCTGCGCATTTTTATCTGGTTCCCGGTCAGATGGATCATAAATTTCCTTCCTGTTAACACGGGGTTTTCTCTTTTTAAGTTAATGGGCGACCTGCATTTTTGTTATGGCGGTCCTAAGAAGGGAAAAGTGTCCCTGAATATGAAGGCGGTTCTCGGCGATGACATAAGCGATACTACAGAGACTGTAAAAAAATATTTTGAGACCCACTATATTGACAGGCTGCACATATTCCTTTATCCAAAACTTAACGCACCGGCAGTGATTGAGAGGTTTGTGCAGGTGGAAAATATAGAT
>CAKKPH010000220.1:6398-19823 GCA_919901585.1 Thermodesulfovibrionales bacterium
AGTACATGGGAAAGGTATACAAACACCTGAAAAGCGGAGGAGTAGTTTTGACCACCGGCGACGGCGCCGGAGGCGCGACCTTTCTTGGAGAACACAGGGCTTTTAAATTCCTTGGGACTGAAAGGATGATACCTCTTGGCCCTGCTGCATGGGCGCTCAGGACAGGGGCCGCCTTTATCCCAACCTTCATTATTGTAGAAAGTTACAATAAGTTCAGGATAGTTTTTGAAGCGCCGATAGAAGGAATTTACAACAACGTTGAAAAGGACAAGATACGTATCACTGAGAAGTTTCTTGCCGTCGCGGAAGGTTATATAAGAAAGTACCCTTATTGCTGGCACTTTTGGGATGAGATATAAGATAATCAACAAAAAGAAGCTCTACGCCACTGCGCTTGCAGACCTGATCGGCAGTGTTGTATTCCTCCCAAAATTCCTCCTGAGGAAAAATGAAAAGATATCTCCTAAAGAGATCAGAAGCATCCTTGTGATACGCACTGCCTATATAGGCGATGCCATAATGACCCTGCCTGTGCTGAGGCCTCTGAGAGAACGTTTCACCAAAGCGAAGATATCGTTTCTCACCTCGGCAGGGGCGGCTGATTTGATTGCGAACAACCCCTGGCTTGACGAGGTGATAGCTTACGACCCATTCTGGTTTTATCAGTCAGAGAAAGGCACGTATCTGGACTTTATAAACAATATGAGGAAAAGATATTTTGATCTTGTCATAGAAGCAAGGGGGGATATAAGGGAGTTCTTGTTTATACTATGGCCGCTGAAGGCGAGGTATAAAGTGAGTTACAGCATCGGCGGCGGCGGCTATTTTCTGACGCATATCGTACCTTATAGAGGGCTTAAACATAAGGTTGAATACCACCTTGACATAGCGAGGCACCTTGGCTGCAGCGCTGAAGGCGCTGAATGGGGGATATACCTTACCGAGGATGAGAAGAAGGGCATAAGGGACTTGATTAACAGCGCAGGCATCAGGAAACCGTTTGTATGTGTTCATCCCGGGGCAAGACTGCCCCTGAAGATGTGGATGCCCGAACGCTATGCCCTGCTTTGCGACGGCATCATAAAAAGGTTCAGCCTGCCGGTTGTGCTGCTTGGGGCTTCTGGAGAAATCAAGGCCATAGACGATATAATCAGACATATGGAGGATAAGCCTGTTTCACTTGCAGGGAGACTGAGCCTCAGAGAGCTTGCAGGCGTAATCGCCGAATCATCATTGCTTATTTGCAACGACAGCTCGCCTATGCATATTGCGGCAGCTATGAAAACCCCCGTCGTTGCGATATTCGGGCCGTCAAAGAGCAGGGAGACCGCGCCATACGGGAATGTCAACAGGGTGGTTGAAAAGGACTTCCCCTGCAGGTATTCCTGTGATGAAAATACATGCAGGCACAAACGCTTCCATTCCTGCATGAGAGAAGTATCTGTGGATGATGTATCAAATGCCGTTGAGGATATTATCAGGGAGCTTGGAGATTTGCATGTTCAGGTTTGATGTCTTCAGGGCGTATACTGTGAAAGAGATAAAGGCGGGGATAAAAGAACTGCTTGCAGGCAAATACGCTGACCTGCTTCCTCAGGACGCAAACGCAAGGATACTGATCAAACCCAACCTGAACAGCAATATGAACGCCCTGACAGGGAATACCACAGACCTGCGGCTGGTGGCTGCTGTGATTGAGTTCCTCAAGGAAAAAGGGTTCAGGGATATAACTATCGGAGAGGGCACAAACAGCGGTTTTTATCGCAACAGGATCAGCGTAATATCAAGGCTGAGGATGGACAGACTCGCCGCATATTATGGCATTAACTGTAAAGATCTGAACTCCTCAAGTCCTTCATATATTGATTTTGAAAACGGCGTAAAAGCAGGGGTCGCAAAGGAGTGTCTTGACGCAGACTTCCTGATAAACATGCCAAAGCTCAAGACTCATTTTGAAAACGGGATGAGCGTCTGCCTGAAAAACATGATGGGTTGTCTTGTCGGACAGGAGAACAAGAAGAAGACCCACAACGCCCTTGCGGAAAACATCCTTCATATCAACGACAAAGTTAAACCGCACCTCCATATTGTTGACGCTATATTTTCTATGGAAGGCCTTGGGCCAACACGGGGAATACCAATAAGAACCGGCACAGTATTCGTCGGCACAGACCCGTATCTTGTTGATCTGATGTGCGCTAAATTCGCGTCCTTTGATTACCGGAAGGTGAGGACGCTTGCTGTTGCTGAAGAAAAAGGCTTGTTAAACAGGGAGCACTTCAGGTTCGCAGAGTCCTTCAGGTTTGAACGTATATTTGACTTCAGGCCGCCTAAGGCAGGCCCCCTCGCCGCCTTTATCCACAGCCCGAAGAGGCAGAGGCATTTCCTCGCTGTCAGGAACACCCCGCTTTTCAACTATATATGCTCAACAAAGGCAGGCGGCAGGCTCCTGTACTTAACAGGGCTCAGGCAGGATGTCTTTATTGAGGATGAGATGGAGTGCGAAGGACTGTCGCTTGATACGGACAAATGCAACAGGTGCGGCAGATGCTCATGGTATTGTCCTTTAGGGCTTGAGCTCCCCGACGCCCTGCCAGGTCAGGAGAAAAGAGTCAATGCCTGTTTGTATTGCCTTTACTGTCTCTGCGTCTGCCCCGAAGATGCCATAAGGTTCCACGGCAGGCTCGGGTTTATGGAAGAGCAGATGAGGCAATATGGCGATATTATTAGGAGGATGGCATAATGCAGAGACTTAAGGTGACATTTTTAAACCCTCCGTTTTTGAAAAAGTTCTCCCGCTCCCAAAGGAGCCCTGCAGTCACAAAGAGCGGGACGCTATACTATCCGATGTGGCTTGCATACGCAGCGGCAGTGCTTGACAAGGAAGGATACGAGGTTGACTTTATTGATGCGCCTGCAGACGGACATGACCTTGATTACGTGATCGACAGGGTGAGGGATTTTTCGCCAGGCCTTATTGTTGTGGATACAAGCACCCCGAGTATTTACAACGACACCATGATCTGCGAAAAACTTAAATCAAGCCAGCCTGAGGCTTTTACCCTATTAGTCGGCACCCATGTCTCTGCCTTGCCTGAGGACTCCCTCAAATTGAGCAAATCAGTGGATGCTATAGCCATAGGAGAGTACGACTACACCATCAGGGACATTGCCGGCGCTCTTGCCGATAACAAGGGGATAGACTCAGTTAGAGGTATTTGTTACCGGGACAACAATCAACCTATCCGTACCCCGGCAAGACCTCAGATAGAAGACCTTGATGAACTACCCTTTGTGAGCAGGATATACAGGAGATTTCTAAAGGCAGGGAACTATTTCAACCCGAATGCGCTCTATCCAATGGTTACGATAACAGCAAGCAGGGGCTGCCCATATCAGTGCATATTCTGCGTCTATCCTCAGACCATGATGGGGCATAAGATGAGGATGAGGAGCGTCAGCAATGTGGTTGACGAGATAGAGTATATCGTCAAATCATTCCCTGAGGTAAAAGCGATATTCTTTGAGGACGATACATTTACAGCCGTTAAAGAAAGGTGCGTTGCCATAGCAGAGGAGATAATTAAAAGAGGGATCACTGTTTCTTGGACGGCAAACGCGAGGGCTGACCTTGATTACGACACCATGAAAATAATGAAGGAATCAGGCTGCAGGTGTCTTTGCGTCGGGTTTGAGAGCGGCAGTCAGGAGCTCCTCAATAATATAAAGAAAGGGGTTAACATAGACAAAATGAAGCAGTTTATGGAGAACGCAAGGAGGGCCGGGATACTCATACACGGCTGTTTCATGGTCGGCCATCCTGGCGAGACTAAAGAGACGATGAACCAGACGCTGGAGCTTGCCAAGACGCTGAACCCCGACACTGTGCAGTTTTATCCGATAATGGTCTATCCGGGCACAGAGGCGTATGACTGGTACAAAGAGAGAGGGCTGATAACTACGGTTGAGTTCTCAAAGTGGCTCACGCCCTCAGGCCTGCATAACACTGTTGTAAAAACAGAAGCCTTGACGTCAGAGGAGCTGGTGGCGTTCTGCGACCACGCAAGGAGGGAGTTCTATCTGAGGCCCGGATACATGATCTACAAAACAAAACAGATGCTGATGAACCCTGCCGAAATGAAGAGGAACCTGAAGTCTGCAAAGACCTTTGTGAAGTATTTACTCAAGGGTTCAGATATTAAGGAGAGCTGAAAAAAGTGGACGCCTATACCGGCGTAAAATAACATTCTGGAGGCGTCCTGATGGAGAGAATGTTGCAGGGAAACGCGCTGAAGGGCTTCTGAAGACGGCAGTTGTATAATGTTATAATATAAATACGGCGTGTCAGTAAATTAGGATTTATGAACGAAAGGAGTGAACGCAATGAGAAAGATTATTTTGCCATTTTTATTGGTTTTATTTTTCAGCGGCTGTGCTGTTGAAGTCAGGGATCACAATCATCATCTGCCTCCGCCGCCACCTCCGCCAGGTCATTTTCCACCTCCACCTCCGCCGCCTGTAATCTTAGTTCCCTGAGAGGAGGTACTGTATCGGAGTAATATCTATGGGATCTTCAATCCATAAGAGTGTCTGCAGGGTGTGTCACGGAGGCTGCGGTGCTATTGTCCATCTTGAGGATGGCAGAGTCGTCAAGGTAAAGGGCGACCCTGCCTCGCCTGTGAGCAGGGGATGGATGTGCATAAAAGGGCTGCGCTCCCCTGATATTGCAAACCATACAGACAGGCTTAAAAAGCCCTTAAGGAGAAAGGGCAAGCGCGGAGGGGGCCAATGGGAAGAGATATCGTGGGAGACCGCGCTTGACGAGATCGCAGCAGGGCTTGAAGGCATAAGAAAAAACCAGGGGCCTGAGGCCATTGCATTAGGTCAGGGGACCGGCAGGCACCACTATCTGCATGTCGTCCGGTTTGCCAATGCCCTCGGGACTCCAAACTGGTACGAGCCCGGCCTTGCCCAGTGCTTCATTCCAAGGATCACGGTCAGCAATCTCACTTACGGCGGCTTTGTTGTAGCTGATTATTACGGCGATGTGAAGCCATCGTGCATCATGTTCTGGGGCCATAATCCCCTTATATCAAACGCTGACGGCGAGCTTGCGATTGCCGTGCAGAGGGCGATGGGCCGCAACTGCAGGACAATAGCCATTGACCCGCGCAGGACTGAGACAGCAAGAAAATGCGACATGTGGCTGCCTGTCAGGCCCGGCACAGACGGAGCGCTCGCCCTCGCTATGATAAACACCATCATAACAAAAGGGATATATGACAGAGGATTTGTAGAGGAGTGGACTGCGGGCTTTGACGAACTCAAGGAACATATAAAACCCTTTACCCCTCAATGGGCAGCGGGAATAACAGGGATTAAGGCAAATGATATCGAAGAAGCGGCCACGGTCTATGCAACGAATAGCCCCGCTGTACTTGAATGGGGCCTTGGAATAGAGCAGAATATTAATTCGCTTCAGACAGTAAGGGCAATAGCCCTCCTGCGTGCAATCACAGGCAATATCGACATCCCCGGAGGCGACATCATCGGCATGCAGATACTCAAAAGCTATCCTTTGCTCAAGGAAAAACTGCCCCCTGAATCATCAAAAAAGAGGCTTGGAGGTGAGGAGTTCAAGCTCCTCGGAGGGTGGCGTGCCTATATTCCCTCAGCCCATATCCCGGCGCTCTTCAGGGCGATGCGAGAAGGAGTGCCTTACAGGATAAATGCGCTCCTTATATTCGGCAACAACCCTTTGCTTACTGTGGCTAACCCGAGAAATGTTTATGAAGCGCTTAACAGACTGGACCTCCTTGTTGTCACTGACCTTTTTATGACGCCCACTGCAGCGCTTGCGGACTATGTGCTGCCGGCAGCCTTCTGGACAGAGACAGAGCACCTCTTTGGGTTCCCGCTCGTTGCAGAGAATATCGCTTTTGCGCAGCCAAAGCTTGCGCAGACAGGAGACTGCAGGCAGGACGAGTGGATTATGGACGAGTTGTCAAAGAGGCTCAACCTCCCGGGCTCTGACATGACATACAGGGGGATTTACGACTATCAGCTTTCCTCTATGAATATGAAATTTGACGACCTTCTTAACTCAGGCCACATATATCCCGGGCATAGATACAGGAAGTATATTAAAAGCGGTTTTCGGACACCATCGGGCAAGGTGGAATTATACAGCTCCGTGCTCAAGAGGATGGGCTATGACCCGATGCCGACGTACATTGAGCCTCCTGAAAGCCCGGTCAGCACGCCGGAGCTTTATAAGGACTTCCCTTTTATACTTATCACCGGCAGCAGGAAGCGGGAATTCTTTCATAGCGAGCACCGACAGGTCCAATCACTCCGAAAGTACAGCCCTGACCCATGTGCTGAAATACATGGTTCAGCCGCCAAGGCTCTGGGGATTGCAGAGGGCGACTGGATAATCGTTTCGTCGCCCAGGGGAGAGATCAGCATGAAGGCAAAAATAACGGAGAACATTCATCCTTCTGTAATAAATGTTGAGCACGGGTGGTGGTTTCCTGAAAGGCCCAAAGAGGGTTTTGGCTTGTGGGAATCAAACGCTAATATTCTCACAAACGATTCGCCGCCGTATAATGCTGCCTTTGGCTCCTATCAGCTGAGAGGGCTTCTCTGTAACGTAAAAAAGAGGTTATTTAAAAAATATGTTATCTAAAAAATATACCGATATGTATTTGCCGGCCGTTATCCCCGGCCTTATACTTATTTTTTGTTTCCCAAAATTCAGTTATTATCCACTGGCCTGGATAGCCCTAACACCTTTTCTTGTCTCCCTGTTGGATAAAAGCCCTCAAAAGGCCTTTATAAGCGGTCTTCTTTTTGGCATCCCGTATTTCTTCGGCACTACCTACTGGATTTATCATTCAATAACCTATTATGGTCATATTCCGTTTATAGTAAGTATTGCACTCGTCTTTATATTAAGCCTGTATATGAGTTTGTATACAGGGCTTTTTGCCCTTTTATTTTCTATGAAGATAAAGAAGACTGCGCTTCCTGCAATGTTCCTTGCGCCTGTCTTCTGGGTTACTGTTGAGTTTATACGTTCATATGCCCTGACAGGCTTTCCGTGGTCGAGTATCGGATACTCGCAATATAAGTTTCTTGCTGCGATACAGGTGTCTGATATCACAGGTATCTATGGTATATCCTTTTTGGTGATAGCTGTAAATGGCGCCCTCGCTGACATTTTCATTCTAAGGAGACGCAGGGCATCAATGCCCCTTTTCGCTTCTTATCACACGCTGATAGGGTATGTCGTGCTTTCGGTCCTGCTGCTTTATGTGCTCTCCTACGGGTATTGGCGGACGCATCAAAACCGGCATGGAAATAACCTGAAGGTAAGCATCGTTCAGGGGAACATCGAGCAGGACAAGAAGTGGGATGCATCGTATCAGTCTGAGGTCATAAACACCTACAAAGAACTCACGTTAAAGGCTTTGGTTTACTCGCCTTCGCTTATCATATGGCCGGAAACGTCCCTGCCCTTTTATTTTGGGACAGACACTGACCTGACAGAAGACCTTCTGAGCTTCAAACGCCAGACTGGAGCCTATCTGCTCCTTGGATCGGTTATTGTAAAAGAGCGGCCATCAGCAAATAGTCCTGCAAAGCTTACAAACAGTGCTGTTTTGCTCGACAGTGATGGAAAAGTCACTTATATTTATGATAAAATACACCTCGTTCCCTTTGGAGAATATGTCCCACTAAGGCGTGTCCTGTTTTTTGTAGATAAACTTGTTGCAGGGATTGGTGACTATACGCCGGGCGAAAAGCTGATAAAAGCAAATACCCCCTATGGAAGCTTTGCAACGTTCGTATGTTATGAGATAATATTTCCGGGACTTGTAAGAAAATTCTATTCCAAAGATGGTGATTTTATCGTTACGATTACGAATGACGCATGGTTCGGAAAGACTGCCGGCCCTGACCAGCATTTTTCAATGGCTGTGTTCCGTGCAATCGAAAACAGGAAGCCTGTGATAAGGGCAGCGAATACAGGCATATCAGGGTTTATTGACAGTAATGGGAAGATCCTTCTGAAGACGGCTTTCTTTGAAAGGACGATAGAAACAGCAGATATTAAGACAGATACTAGCCGGAGTTTCTATTCCAAGTTCGGGGACATTTTTTCTTATGTCTGTATTGTTCTGACTTTATTACTAATTTTATAGGGAGGCTGTATGATAGTGCTCGATGAGCTAAAACAGGACATTTTTGAACTAAGGACAAAATTCGATTCCTTAAGAGGTTATCTTTGATGTCCAAGGCCTGAAGGAAAAGACAGAAACGCTCCAGAAGGAGCTGACCCTCGAATCAACGTGGTCTTCACCTAAGAAGATCCACGACCTTCAAAAGAAAAAGGCAAAAATAGAGGATATCCTCCTGCCCTTTAATTCTGCTGACGAAAAACTCTTCTACATTGAAGACTCTATGGATATACTTCAGGAAGAAGGTGGAGAGGTGTTTCTGAAAGACATACGTGCAGAACTTCTGACCCTTAAAGAGTTCATAAATAGCATTGAGCTTAGACATCTTTTGTCCGGAGAGATGGACAGGAATAACGCTATTGTCTCGATCCATCCAGGTGCAGGCGGTATAGAGAGCCAGGACTGGGCGCAGATGCTTATGAGGATGTATCTAAAGTGGGCCGAAAAGAAGGGATTTAAAGTAGAGATCGTTGACCTTCAGCCCGGAGAAGAGGCAGGCCTAAAAAATGTTACACTTACAGTGTCAGGCCCTTATGCTTATGGATACATCAAGGCAGAGGCTGGAGTGCACAGGCTTGTCAGGATATCACCTTTTGATGCTAACAAGCGCAGGCATACCTCCTTCTCTGCGGTCCTTGTCTATCCTGAAGTAGAGGAGGATATTAATGTCGAAATAAAAGAGGAAGACCTCAGAATAGATACTTACAGGGCATCAGGGGCCGGAGGACAGCATGTTAATAAGACCTCATCGGCTGTAAGGATAACCCATATACCTACCGGTATTGTTATTGCGTGCCAGAATGAGCGGTCACAGCACAAAAATAAGGCTATTGCCATGAAGGTTCTTAAAGCCCGTCTTTATGACCTTTCGCTTAAGGAGCATGAAAAGAGGATGGACGGGGTGGTTGGCGATAAAAAGGATATAGCATGGGGAAGTCAGATAAGGTCATATACCTTGCAGCCATACAGGCTTATTAAAGACCATAGGACGGGTATAGAGGCCGGTAATGTGGACGCTGTGCTTAATGGTGACATAAATATTTTTATAAATGCCTTTCTTAAACTTAAGGTGCAATAATAGAGGGACTCTTCTTCTATATATTAATAAATACTTTTAGTAGTAGTAGTAATAGTTGTTGACAAGTATGATAATAGGTTTTTCCTTTATCAGGAAAGGAGTAGAGGCTTATTTTATATGTGGATAATTAAATTTTGTAATGTAATTAGATGTTAGGTTTTTTTTGGAATATAAATTATCTACATGAAATTAACAGGAAGTCACCAAATTTATTGATATAGGAATGAATATTGGTTATAATAACTCTCAAAAGTGAAAAAGGGTTACTAACATATGTTGATAATATGTTAGTAACAATAAAAAACCTGCGGCAAGACTGCAGAATTCCTGAAATTTGTCATTCCCGCTCTTGTCCGCCTTAGCGGACAAGAGCGGGAATGACAGGAATATGTAAAATATACTTGTATGCCCTTAGAAGAAATCTGGAATAAGTGTCTCTCAATTATCGAAAAGAAAGTAGGCGACAATGTCTTCGAACTCTGGTTTAAGCCAATGAAACTTGCACAGCTTAAGGAGCAGAATGCTGTAATAGATATCCCCAACAGGTTTTTCAAAGACTGGATAGATGACTACTACCCGGCGCTTCTTACGGATGCCCTGGGCGATGTATCCGGTCATCCTGTGTCAGTAAAACTGAGGGTTGCGGAGAAGATAGACCCTGAGACAAGGAAGATGGATGCAAGGCTTGAGGTGCGGAAACAGAGGCTTGCGAGCAAGGGAATATACCTTAACCCAAAGTATATTTTCGATAATTTTATTACAGGACCGAGCAACCAGTTTGCACATGCAGCAGCGATGGCAGTTGCTGAAAACCCCGGGGCCTCATATAACCCGCTTTTCATATACGGAGGGGTAGGGCTTGGAAAGACACACCTGATCACAGCTATAGGGAACAAGGTAGCTGACAGGAAAAAAGACTTCAATATCCTATATGTCTCTTCCGAGCAGTTTACAAACGAGGTTGTCTCTGCTGTCAGGCACGGCAAGACAGAGGAACTAAAGAAAAAATACAGGAATCTCGACCTGCTGCTCGTAGACGATGTTCAGTTCCTAGAGAACAAGGCAGCTACGCAAGAGGAGCTTTTTCATACGATAAATGTGCTTTATGAGAAGCAGAGCCAGATAGTTATATCCAGCGACAGGCCGCCAAAGGAGATAAAGACTATAACTGACAGGCTGCGGTCAAGGTTCGGCATGGGACTTATAGCAGACATTCAGGCCCCGGAACCGGAACTTAAAATGGCGATAATACAAAAAAAGGCAGAGATGGAGAGGATCAGGCTCTCTGAAGATGTTGTCAGCTTTCTTGCATCTAAGGTAAAATCCAATATCAGGGAGCTGGAAGGATGCCTGATAAGGCTCGGTGCGCATTCCTCGCTGACAGGCTGCCCCATAGATGTAGCGATGGCAAAGAATATCCTCAGGGATATATTGGCGGAAGAAGATGTCCCAATTACGGTAGAAACCATACAGAAGACAGTCGCAGAGCACTTCGGTATAAAGTATCTTGATATGAAATCTAAGAGGAGGAATAAAGAGATAGCGATGCCGCGCCAGATCGCAATGTATATCAGCAGGCAGCTTACAGGGTCTTCTTTAAGCGATATAGGAAAGAATTTCGGCGGAAAGGACCATGCGACTGTAATATACGCATGCAAGCAGATAGAGGACAAAAGGGCAAAGGACGAGGACTTTAACAAAAGAATAGAAACTCTTAAGAATAAGATAAAGATTTAAGGAGGGCCTTTATGAAGCTGACAATATCAAAGGATGAGCTGCACGAGAAGCTGTCGAATATACAAAATATTGTCGAGAAGAAGAATACCATGCCTATCCTGAGCCACTTTTTGCTCGACGCAGGCAAGGACGTTTCCTGTATCATTGCAACAGACCTGCAGGTAGCCATAAAAGAAAACTTCAAGGCAGATGTAAAACGCGAAGGGAAACTCTGCATACCTGCAAGGAAGCTTTTTGAAATAGTCCGCGAGGCAGACGGAGAGATAACTCTCGAATCCGACGAGGAGCAGTGGTTAAAAGTATCATCAGGCAAGAGCAGGTTCAGGCTGGCATGCCTTTCTGCCGGTGAGTTCCCTGCATGGCCCGGCATGGAAAAGGCAGAAGAGATAGAATTCAGCACTCAGGCACTTTCAGAAGTTATAGAGAAGACCCTTTACTCAGCAGGGGAAACGGATACGAGATACACTCTCAACGGTCTGCTTTTCCATATGAAGCCTGGTGACAGGAATATAATTGTTGTCGGCACAGACGGCCATAGACTCGCCTTGATTAACAAGGCTATAGATGCAAGCGTATCAGAAGAAAAAAAGGTGATATTGCCGAGGAAGGCTGCATCAGAGGTCAGAAGGTTTTTTGGCAATGTTGAAAAAATAACCCTTGTCTTCGGAAAGAGCCACATACTTTTCAGGATCGGTGATGCACAGTTCCTCGCAAGGCTGATTGAGGGGAGCTATCCGGACTACGAGAAAGTCCTGCCGTTATCGAACAAGAGCATGGTAGTTGCCGACAGGGAAGGTTTTTTAAAGTCACTTAAAAGGGTTTCTATCATGTCGAAGGAGAGGAGCAACGCGGTCAGGATAGACTTTTCTGAAGGGGCGCTGGTCATGTCTTCCTCAAACCCGGACCTTGGCGAGGCAAAAGACGAGATAGAGGCCAGCTACAAGGATGAACCCCTGAACATAGGGTTCAATGCACGTTATTTGATAGACGTCCTAAGTGCCATGACGTCAGAAAAGATAAGGTTTGCACTGAAAGACCCGTTAAGCCCCACGCTGCTGACGGAAGAAGGCAGTGAGGACTATAAGTGCGTTATCATGCCGATGAGAATATAAGAGACCGTGATGAGTTATGTATAACGCGTGAGGAGTAAAATCACCCAGCACTGAGGGCGTAATACGAAAATAAAAACAGATATCACGAAACTAAAGAGGAGAGATGGAAGAAGAAGAGGCTGCAATTATAGATAAAGACACTTATGGCGCAGAGGACATAAAGATTCTCAAGGGCCTTAGTGCAGTAAGGAAGAGGCCTGCAATGTACATAGGCTCTACAGGGCCGGAGGGATTGCACCATATGGTATACGAGGCTGTAGACAACAGCGTTGATGAAGCGCTTGCCGGTGCCTGCAATAATATCGCAGTGATTCTTCACCACGATGGGAGTTGCTCGGTTATTGATGACGGCAGGGGGATTCCTACAGCCCTGCATCCCGGAGACACTGAGGGGCGTTCAGCAACAGAGGTTGTCCTCACTGAGCTCCATGCAGGAGGCAAGTTTGACTCAAAGGCGTATAAGATATCAGGGGGCTTGCACGGCATCGGCATATCTGTTGTAAATGCTCTTTCAGAGTGGCTTGAGGTCGAGATAAAACAGAACGGGCAGGTCTTCCAGCAGAGGTTTGAGAGGGGGGCGCCAAAGGGGCCGCTGGCTGTTGTTGGAAAGACAACGGGCCGGGGGACAAAGGTAACATTTAAGCCGGACCCCGAGATATTCGAGATGACCGAGTTCAGCTATGATGTGCTCTCCCAGAGGCTTAGGGAGCTTGCCTTCCTCAACATGGGCCTCAAGATAACTATTCATGATGAAAGGTCAGACAAAGATCAGGAGTTTGTCTATAAAGGCGGCATTGTATCTTTTGTAGAGCATTTGAACAAGAACAAGACCCCGCTCCATCCGAAGCCTGTGTACATATCAGGCGAAAAGGACGGAATATCAGCAGAGGTTGCCCTCCAGTATAATGACAGCTATGCTGAGACGATATTCACATTTGCGAACAATATCAATACAAGGGAAGGCGGCACCCATCTCGTCGGCTTCAAGTCAGCTCTCACGAGGACTGCCAACAGCTATGCCTCTTCATCCGGCCTTTTAAAAAATGTGAAAGAGGCTGTTTCAGGCGACGATATAAGAGAGGGGCTCACTGCAGTAATAAGCATAAAGCTCCAGAACCCGCAGTTTGAAGGACAGACAAAGATGAAGCTCGGCAACAGCGAGGCAAAGGGCATTATCGAGTCAATAGTTAATGAGGCATTATCCACATATTTTGAGGAAAACCCCTCGATTGCGAGGAAGATAATCGAAAAGGCT
>CAKKPH010000221.1 GCA_919901585.1 Thermodesulfovibrionales bacterium
CGAATCCAACGCGGCTCACCACTTAATTAATTTCAAATTTGAGATTTGAAATTTGAAATTGTTAGGATCTGTCCCCATCGTCTAGCCCGGCCTAGGACATCGCCCTTTCAAGGCGGTAACGCGGGTTCGAATCCCACTGGGGACGCCAGAAAATTCAAGGGGTTGCGCAAGCAAGCCCTTTTTTTGTGTCCCCTGGTATGACAAATTATGACAAACTTCTTCCAGCCCGCTCACTGCTCCGGGTTCATATCCCTGTGTGTATACTTTATGACATTATCAATCCTACCTGTTGAGCCCTCAGTATCAGGAACACATCGCTTGAATTGCCAAGTGCAAACAGTCCTGCAATAGCTACAAAAAATTTGAATCTCCAATCGAAATGTGCGAGTGTCAATTTCGGCCTTTCCGCATGAGCCGTAGGAAGTTTTTTCTTTTCCGTTAAAAAGAAAATAATCAGGAGCACAGCCAAAACGCCGGGGATCATGGAAAGCCAAAAAACTTTGCGGTAATCGTTGGAGAATATCCCGAGGAGAAAGAATGCGCAGGCTGGACCGATAACAGCGCCCATAGTATCCATAGCCCTGTGAAGACTGAATGCCCTTGCAAGGTGTGTCCTGTCCGCTGATTCGGCGATAAGCGCATCTCGAGGAGCTGTGCGTACGCCTTTGCCGAACCTATCCATAAAACGTGAGCCCATCACCTGCTGCCAGCCTGTTGCAAGGGCCACAAAAGGTCTGCTTATTTCACAATCGTCACAGTACAAGACGCATAGGTTGCCACCCTTTTTGATACAGAGCCGAGGAGCCAGTTTTCTATTTTTGACTTGCCCTTTTGTCCGAGCATGACCATATCGCAATGTTTTTCCTTTGCGTATCTTATAATCTGGTCTGCGGGATGCCCAACCACAACTTCCGTCTTGATTTCAAGGTTCCTATCCCTTGCCTTTTCTCTGAGTCCCTTAAACAATTCTTCATAATGCTGAGTTGCGCTGTCGATGACCGCATCCATTTCAACAATGTCAATTGGCTCCGGCGGCTGCGCGACCGAGATGACGATAATCTCAGGGGCGGCACCCGGACAGAGGCGCGACATATCAAGGGCAAAGTCAAAGGCCTTATACGACTGCTGCGATCCGTCAAAAGCCACGAGTATCCTTTTAAGCATGAAAACCTCCTTTCTTGTGTCTATTCATTGCCGTCCTCCTTTTTGGGCAATAAGTATTTCGGGATAAAAAAAGCATTGGCAATCAGCGTCGGCACAACAGCGCTTGCGATCACCGTTACGATCAAAAGGGAGTATTGCTGCTGATCAATTATCTGATGGCTTAGTCCGAAAAGGGCCGCTATTGAGCCAAAGGTTAGCCCGGTAGACATCAACAATGTCGTGTATATTCCTTCCTTCTGAGCATACTTGTATGCTTTAGTCGCGGGATAAACGCCGATTATCTTGGTGATCATCTTTCCCATAAACAGGAAGAACAGGGCAACAGGAGCGGCAATGATCGAGGCCAATGATACGTATGAGCCTGTCCGTATGAAGTAAAATGGCGTTAAGAGCCCGAACGTCAGTGTCCTCAACCTCCTGATGAGGATATGGTCTTTGCCTACTGTACCGGCAAGCACCATTCCAACGACATACGCAGGGAGCACTGCTTCGCTTTCTGACCAGACCGCAAGTGACCCAAGTCCAAAGAGGATAAGCAGGAGATACTTTGCCTCGAGTTCCGAGGGCCTGTTGCCGTATTTCCTGAAGAATACCGGCGTAAGATAGGGAAGAACGACAAAGGCAACGATGCTGACAGCAACAAAGATTATCGTCCTGCCGGTAAAAGGCGCGAATATCAGGCCGAGGGATATGACCGTCCCGAGATCGGTTATAAAACAAGCAGCCAGGACTGTCTTTCCGAATTCAGTCTTGTTCAGCCCCAGTTCAAGCATAACAGCATAAACTACCGCAACTGATGTCGTGGAAAGGGCCACACCTGCAAGCCAGCTTGCCCTTGCCGTCCAATCGAGCATGTAATAGGCAATAACCGTGCAGCCAAGAAAAGGGGCAAGGAACGAGATAAAGCCTATGGTCAAAGCTTCTTCCATTTTGCCTTGAAGATCACGGGGTCTAATTCTGCCCCTGCGAGAAACGTCAGGACAATAGCACCTGTGCCTGATAAAAACTTGATCCAGGGCGTATCCGAGCCTAAGGTAGTCCCTATAAGGGCGCCGATTAGGAGCTGAGCAACAGTGCCGACAACTATCTCAGACAGTGCCGTCGCTATGCGGAACCAAATCGAGAGCAGCGTTGCTACCAGGGCAAGCCCAAGCCAGAGCGCTGCCAATCCCCAGACTTCATGCATATCCAGACTCCTCCTTTTGAACAGGCATAAAAAAACTCCTACCCTTCGTATTAAAGAGTAGGAGTTATCAGTCCCGATGAATCGGGACGATTATGGCGAACTCCATCGCCCTAATCTTAGCTGCCGGATTTAATATAAACAAAACATGGTTCTTGAGTCAACGCGGCTCCCTCTTGTCATCTGACAGGCAGTTTTAACGTTGAGTTTTTTAATACACCGTAATTCTCGACATGCCCCGCCTTTTTTTCGTCTTTGAATATCACATGTACATGCCATGACTCTCCGGGATGCGTGAAGACGCCATGAATGTCTGCCGAATAAAACCCTATGATAATCGAAGATGTCTTTTCATTATGTTCAATAAGTTTCCTGATAAAAGAATGTTCGCCGTGCGCTTGGTTATGTCCGCCGCCTGTTCCGGTGGTTGTTCCATCGATAACATGCCATGTTAAGTTTTTTAGCTGACCTTCAATAAGGAAGGGGAAAGGCTTTTCTGTGTCTATACCCGACTTTTTAGCCTGCTCAAGCATGAAGACATGCAACTCTGACTCAGCCATATCTTTTGGAATAAACAGATCCTGCCATTTTTCGACCTGCGCCGTAACGAGAAGCATTGCCTGCTCGCCCTCAGGTATTTCATGCGTGACTTTGTCCATGCCGTCTTTTCCATAGCTCAGCCATGCCTTGCCGTCATGAACGGTAATCTCGCCTTCGGCATTCTTTATTGCGCCGACGCCATATATCTGTTTTCCATTAAGAGCGGTTTTTAAATCAACAACACCGTCAACCTTTTTCATATGCATCATCTTTTTGAAGCTCCCGTAATGCTTCAGACTGAAGGGCAACGTTGTCTCCACAGCCTCCGAAGAAACAACATTGCAAAAAAGAGCAAACAAAATAAGCAACATCTTCATAACTACCTCCGGTACTCAATGGGTTTTATATTTTTGAGCATGTAAAAAAGCATATAGTTTACTGCAAGAAACAGGTTCTCATGCCTCAGGCTTTCGTCATCGGTAATGAAACGTCAGGAATATGTTTTGACTAAAACTTAAACGGCTGGAGGTCTGGCTAAAGGGTCTTTGAACGGATTTTTGTAATTGCCGGAAGAAAAAGGCGTGTAAACCGCATTCATCTAAATATTATAATAAAAACATGAATAAAATGTGAATCAAGCTGTTGAGAGAGGCGATTTTGGAAGGATTGTGTGACAAGAGACTCATTCCGAAGGTATGGTGAGATGGCAATAGGCATGGAGTTTCAGTTAAAATAACACAAATCTTTTAATATGCAATGCAGACATGAATAATCCGTTAGTATCCATAATCGTAAGGACCAAGGACAGGCCCAAACTATTAAAAAGGGCCTTGCAGAGCATTGCCTCCCAGACCTACAGGCCGATTGAGGTCGTGCTCGTTAACGATGGCGGCTGCGACCTCGATATCGAAGAAATCAAAACCATTCTTGGAAACGTATCGCTCAATTACGTAAGGCTCGAAAAAAACACCGGCAGGGCGCATGCAGGAAATGTAGGGATTGAGAACTCAAAGGGCAAATATGCAGGATTTCTCGATGATGACGATGAGTTTTATCCTCATCATATCGATACAGTTGTTTCTTTTTTGGAACAAGGCAGTTACAGGGTCGCATATTCCGCTACGGAAATGGTTTCCCAGGAGTTAATCCCTGCTGAAAAGAAGACGGTGAACATCAGGGAAAGAACTCTGTCAAAAGATTTTTCCTATAATGACCTTCTTAGCGCAAACTACATTCCCCTTAACTCCATACTCTTCGATAAGAAAATATTGGTAGCAGCTCAAGGCTTCGATGAAGCCTTTGAACTTTATGAAGATTGGGACTTACTGATAAGGATAGGGGCTGATAATCCTTTCTGTCATTTAAATGAAGTTACTGTAAGATATTATCAGTGGGATAAGGACTTGCAGATTAACCGTAAAGACGCCGCTTACATGGAAGCTGCCTGCCAGAAGATTAAAGATAAACATTGCAGCAAAAAAGCTCTTGAAACCGCGCCTAAGGAGAGTGAGTACGATGGATTAAACGGTTACTTAGATAAGCCCTATGAAAGGCCGATGGATTTTTCTGAAAAAATATCAACGGAGTATGAAAACTACCTTGTCGCCCTTAATGAACTCGAAGATAGCGAAGAAGATAAAAGAAAGAAGGCGGGACAGTTCACTTGCCGTCCTAAGGTCAGTATTATTACTCCTGTTTATAACGTGAATGAAAAATGGTTAAAGCTTGCGATAGAGTCTGTAATAAATCAGGTGTATGACAATTGGGAACTCTGTATTTGCGATGGCGGTTCGACCGGCCATTATGTTAAAACGGTGATAGAGGCATATGCAGCCAACGATAAAAGGATAAAGACGAAATATTTAGTTGAGAATAAGGGGATCTCCGGCAATTCAAATGAGGCATTATCGCTTGCAACCGGAGATTTTATCTGTTTTCTGGACCATGATGACGAACTGTCGCCTGCCGCTTTGTATGAGGTAGTTAAGCTGCTAAACGAAGATCAGGGCATTGACTTTGTTTATACCGATGAAGATAAGCTTTCTCCCGAGGATATACGGTTTGAACCTCATTTTAAACCCGACTGGTCACCTGATAGCTTTAGATCCTATAACTACATAACCCATTTGGCTGCGATAAGGAAAAAAATAATCGATGAAACTGGTGGTTTTAGAAGCGAATTTGACGGTTCGCAGGATTATGACCTCTTCCTAAGGGTTGTGGAAAAAACGCAGAAGATTGCGCATATTCCAAAGGTCCTTTATCACTGGAGGAGTCATTCCCTTTCGGCTGCAGGCGATGCAATGGTTAAAATGTACGCATACGACAGCGCTAAAAGGGCATTAAAAGAGCACATACAAAGACTTGGTTTCGAGGGAGATATTTGTGACGGACCATTTCTGGGCTTATATCGGACCAAATATCACCTTGAGACATCTCCACTTGTTACAATCATAATTCCGACAAAAGATCATGTGGTGTTCCTAAAAAAATGTATAGAGTCAATACTAACTCGCAGCACCTATGATAACTATACAATCCTCATAGTCGACAACCAGAGCAGTCAAGAAGAGACTTTTAGATATTTCACTGATATTAAAGACAATCCCAGGGTGAAAATTATTAGATACGACAAACCCTTTAATTACTCTTCCATGAATAATTATGCCGTCAGACATGCAGATACAGAATATATTATTTTCCTGAATAATGACACAGAGGTTATATCTCCAGATTGGATTGAATCTATGCTTGAATTTGTGCAGAGGAGTGATGTCGGTGCTGCCGGAGCGCTTTTGCTCTATCCTGATAATACGATACAACATGCAGGTACAATTATAGGTTTGTATAATGATATCGGCAATCCGTTTCATAAAATGCACAGGGACAGTATCGGCTATTTCGGAAGGAACAGGATAGCTCAGAACCTGAGCGCAGTAACAGGTGCCTGCTTGATGACAAAAAAAAGTGTTTTTGACGAGGTTGGGGGGTTTGACGAGGAATACCACCACGCCTATAGCGACATTGATTTTTGTATGAAAATCAGGAAAAGCGGTTATCTCGTAGTCTATACCCCTTATGCGCAACTTTATCATCATAAGCCAGTAACCACAGGCGCTAATGATACGTTAAAGAAACATAAATATGTTATAGATGGCATGGAGCTTTTCCATAAAAAATGGAGAAATACTATAATAAAAGGCGATCCTTACTATAATCCTAACCTCACTCTCTTATCCGAATATTTTTCAATTAAAAAAATACCGGAATTAATAGGGGATAATGCAGATGCAGGTGACTTTTGTTATGGGTTGATTGAAACCCATAGGGCCCAACTTGATGCGCTCGTAAAACAAAATAACCTTAAGGACAGGGACGTGCATATCAGCAACCTCGAGGCTATTCTTAAGGACAGGGAAGTGCATATCGGCAACCTCGAGGCTATTCTTAAGCACAGGGACGTGCATATCAGCAACCTCGAGGCTATTCTTAAGCACAGGGACGTGCATATCGGCAACCTCGAGGCTATTCTTAAGCACAGGGACGTGCATATCGGCAACCTCGAGGC
>CAKKPH010000222.1 GCA_919901585.1 Thermodesulfovibrionales bacterium
TCTGCAGCGATAAACTCGCTTTTGAGTTCCCTGACATTTCTCTAATCATAGAGAGCGACAACGATATTAACTGCCATCGTAATGAGCATAACTAAGAAACTGATTGCGGTCACCTCAGTCTTCTGGGCCTCAAAAAATGACATGTAAACCTTCCGGATTATCTGAAAAGACATGAAGATTATCATCGAGGCGATGGTAATCGTGAAAAGGGTTTCGTACTTCCTGTGGCCATAAGGATGCCTTGCATCAGGCGGATGAAAGGCGAGCCGGATGCCGATAAGGCCGATAACGTTTGATAAGCCGTCAAAGATAGAGTGAAACCCATCAGATATGATCGAAATCGAATTAGTGCTATAGCCATAGGCAACCTTTGCTATTGCAATAACAGCATTAGCAGCCAATGTGTAGATGAGCACCCTTCTTACTGCAAAGGTTCTGTCCATGCTATGGCCTCATGCCTCTCCTTGAACCCGCCGAAGGTATTACTGTTTATAGCGTCCCTCATCTTCCTGAAAAAGTCCATATAGAAATATAGATTATGCATTGTGTTCAGCCTCATCGCAAGGATCTCCTTTGTAAGAAAAAGATGCCTGAGATATGCCCTCGAAAAATTCCTGCATGTATAGCAGCTGCACTCCGGGTCGAGCGGCCCGGCATCTGATTTGTACTCAGTCCTCTTGATGCTTATCTTCCCGCTGCTTGTAAAGAGGGTGCCGTTCCTCGCATTCCTCGTAGGCATCACACAGTCAAAGGCATCAAAGCCCGAATCAACAGCAACCAGCACATCCACAAGGTCTCCTATGCCCATCAGGTACCGTGGCCTGTCTTCAGGGAGCCTCGGGCCTGTAAACCTTATCATTTCGTGCATTATATCCTTTGGTTCGCCAACGCTCAGACCGCCGACGGCATACCCGTCAAACCCGAGGCTTGTGAGTTTCTCAATGCTGAGCTCCCTTAAATCCCTGTAGGTAGACCCCTGCACAATGCCGAACAATGCCTGTCCGTCCTTTTTCAGCTCCCTGCATCTTTCTGCCCATGACAGCGTCAGCTTCAGGGATTTTTCTGCATATTCGCAGGTCGCAGGATAAGGCGTGCAGTCATCAAATACCATAGCAATGTCTGAGCCGAGCACAGACTGAATCTCCATCGCTTCTGCAGGGCCTATAAAGTGCATGGAGCCGTCTATGTAGGACTTGAAATGAACACCGTTTCCCTCGATCTTCCTTAGCGGCGAGAGGCTGTAGACCTGAAACCCTCCACTGTCAGTGAGTACCGGCCTGTCCCAGTTCATGAACCTGTGAAGCCCGCCTGTATTTCTAATGACATCAAGTCCGGGCCTCAGGTAGAGGTGATAGGTGTTGCCGAGTATGATCTCGGCCCCTATATCTTTCAGTTCATCAGGAGACATCGCCTTGACAGTGGCATTAGTCCCGACAGGCATAAATGCAGGCGTATGGATGTCGCCGCGCAGGGTCCTTATGAGACCCGTGCGTGCGCCTCCATCCTTACTGAATATCCCGAAATCAATCATGCTTGACATAATACCATTAATTAGCTTGATAGCTCACTGCTTTTTGAATAAAATACCGTATGCGCTACGTCATCCTCGGCACTGCCGGACATATAGATCACGGGAAGAGCTCGCTTGTTAAGGCCCTCACCGGTATTGACCCTGACAGGCTGAAGGAAGAAAAGGAGCGCGGCATAACCATTGACCTCGGGTTTGCTGACCTTACATATCCTGACGGCCTCACCGTTGGTATTGTGGACGTGCCGGGACACGAAAGGCTCATCAGAAATATGCTTGCCGGCGCAGGCGGAATCGACCTCGTGCTTCTCGTTATCGCTGCAGATGAAGGCATAATGCCGCAGAGCAGGGAGCATCTATCAATATGCAACCTCCTGAAGATTAAATCGGGCCTGATCGCTATAACAAAGACCGACCTCGCAGAGAAAGACTGGCTTGACCTCGTCATTGATGAGGTTCAGGATTTCGTTAAGGGCACATTCCTCGAAGGTGCAGAGATAGTCCCTCTCTCTTCAAAGACAGGGTTCAACCTTGACCTTTTAAAGGAGAAGATTAAGGAAGCTGCGCTACGGGTCGAGCCAAAACCGGTGAAAGAGATCTTCAGGCTTCCAATTGACAGGGTCTTTACCCTTAAGGGTTTTGGGACAGTCGTGACCGGGACACTGATCTCAGGAAGCATCTCATTGGACGAGCCTGTAGAGATTCTGCCCTCCGGCTTAATGAGCAGGGTGCGCGGCCTTCACAGCCACGGACACGCAATACAGAAGGCATATGCAGGCCAGCGGGTGGCTATAAACCTTCAGGGAGTAGATAAAGAGGCGCTCATGCGGGGTGATGTTGCAATAACTCCAAAAACCATCACACCCACAAGGACTATAGACGCACGCATAGAGCTCCTTAATAACGTCCCTCCTCTCAAAAGCAAGTCCCTCGTGCATCTGCATATATCGACATCCGAGACAATAGCCCGGGTAATCCTTTATGACAGGGAAGAACTAAAACCTAACGATTCATGCTTCTGCCAGTTAAGGCTGAGCGACCCTGTGATTGCGCTGTCAGGCGACAGGTTCATTCTAAGGAGGTTTTCGCCTGTCATCACTATTGGTGGAGGAACAGTGCTTGACCCATCACCGTCAAGGAGAAAGAGGACAGAAGGTACCAATGACCTTGAGATGCTCGAGGAAGGAGCGCTTCCTGAAAAGATAGCGATAAAGGTTAAAAAGTCCGGCCTTGAAGGAATGGACAGAAGATCACTTTCTGGCTGGATCAAGGCAGAGACCCCTGCAATTGAGGGCTCTATAGAGAGATTGCTTGATGAGGGCAGACTTATTAAACTCGACAGCAGGCTTTTGCATATTGATGTTTACAGGAATATTACTTCAGCAATACTAAACACAATCCGGGATTCCCACAAGAAAAACCCCCTCAGCCCGGGAATGCAGAAAGAGGAACTAAGAACTCAACTGAAGGTGCCGCGGGAAATATGGGGTGCTCTGCTTTCAGCAATAAAGGATGTTGCTGCAGAAAAGGATACCGTGCATCTCAGAGACTTCAGGGCAGCTTCAACTGATGCATCCCAGACATCATCAGGCATAATCTCTGTTTTGGAAAAAGCGCGGTTCCAGCCGCCATCAAAGGAGGAGGTCTCAGAAGCTCTCAACGTGCCGCTGAAGACAGTTGCTGATATACTAAAACTATTGTCAAAAGAGGGAAAGCTCGTCAGAATAAATGATTCTATGTACATAACCGCTTCTGTCCATAATGAGATGCTCGGCATTCTGAGGTCCTTTTATACAGGACATCAGTCAATGACAGTGGCTGAGTTCAGGGACCTCCTCGGCACCTCGAGAAAATACGCTCTTCCGTTCCTCGAATACCTTGATTCAAACAAGATAACATTGCGTGTCGGAGATGTAAGGAAGTTATTGTTGAAATAATTTAGTTGGTTGAAGTATAAATGGTGGGCAGTCGCAGAATCGAACTGCGGACACGAGGCTTTTCAGGCCTCTGCT
>CAKKPH010000223.1 GCA_919901585.1 Thermodesulfovibrionales bacterium
AGATAAGGCATGAAAAAGATCTGCCTTATCCTGATAGGGCTGACGGGCCTGTTGCTTGTATTGAGCGCAGCACTTGTCTTCATGCATAATGGCGTTGCAACGGGAGAAAAGGTTGCCGTTGTCCGCGTCGAAGGGACGATAATAGATTCAAAAAATGTAATTGATGAGCTTAAGGGTTATGTTAGGGATGCAGCAGTTAAGGCTATTGTGCTGAGGGTCGACAGCCCGGGCGGCGGAGTGGCGCCTTCTCAGGAGATATACGAGGAGGTGCGGAAGGCGTCCGCACAAAAGAAGGTTGTTGTATCTATGGGGTCTATCGCAGCATCAGGGGGATACTATATCTCCTCACCTGCCACAAGGATAATAGCGAACCCCGGGACGATCACCGGTTCAATCGGCGTTATTATGGAAATCCCTAACATTCAGGGTCTTCTCAACAAGGTAGGGGTTAAGACAGAGGTTATAAAGAGCGGCAGGCATAAGGACATGGCGTCCGTATTCAGGGGCATAGGCAGGGAGGAGCGTCTTATAATGCAGAAGGTGCTTGACGATGTCCATGAACAGTTTATAAAGGCAGTTGCCGAGGGCAGGAAGATGCTTCCTGATGATGTAAGGAAACTCTCTGACGGAAGGATATTTTCAGGCAGGCAGGCCCTCGATGCCGGCCTTGTAGATGAGCTCGGCAATCTCGAGGATGCGATAAAAACGGCTGCAACCCTCTCGGGTATAAAAGGCGAACCCGAGGTAGTGACAGGTGAAAAAAAATTCTCTATACTCAACCTGCTGAGGGGGAAACTGCCTGATGAAGTGTCTGACCTTTTCCCTTCAGTTAAGATGAAGTATATATTTGCGCCATAAATAATGAATCTCGACTAAATATCAGGAGGAAACATTATGACCAAATCAATGCTTATCGACAGGATAGCAGAAAAAGTTGAGGATCTTACGAGAAAGCAGACAGAGATAATCGTTGATACCGTGTTCGACAGCATAAAGGAGACCCTTGCAAAGGGCGGCAAGATAGAGATAAGGGGTTTCGGAAACTTCAGGCTGAAGAACAGAATGGCAAGGAAGGCCAGGAATCCAAAGACAGGGGAAAGCGTCGATGTGCCTGCAAAGAGAGTCCTCTACTTCAAGGTAGGCAAGGCCCTGAGAGAAGAACTTAACAGCAGATAGGAGACTTCCGGATTATTGGCTAAGGCTCTTGGCCGGAACTGCAAGGACGATATATATCCTATGAAGAGGAGAGACTTCCTTAAAAGGATTGTAAAATCCTTTTTCTTTTTAATAGGACTCTGTTTTGTCCCTGTATTCGCTTATTTATACCCCTTTAAGATAAAAGAGAGGCCCGTCAGGTTTATTCAGATCCTCGAGGAGGATGATCTCCCGCAGACGGGAGTAAAGAGGGTAAGCTTCTCGTATGAAGAGGGACAGACAAAAATAAACAGGCATCTCTTTGTTGTAAGATCAGATGAAGGCCTTGCCGCTTTTTCTCCTGTATGTACTCACCTCGGTTGCCTTGTGAGCTGGAACAGGAGCAGGGAGGAGTTCATCTGCCCCTGTCATGGCGGGAGATATGACAGGCACGGCAAGGTGATTGGAGGCCCCCCACCGGCGCCGCTTAACAGGTTGCCTTTGGATATCAGGGACGGCAGGGTTTATGTGGGGCTGAAGGTATAAATGAGCAATGAGCAATGAGCAATGAGCAGCGTCTTTAACTGGATAGACAGCCGTTTCGGCATAAGGGAGCCGCACAAGAAGTTTTTTCAGAGGCCTCTTCCGCAGAACATGAACTACTCGTACTGCCTCGGCGGGATTGCCTTCACACTGTATCTTATCTCTGCTGCGACCGGCGTACTGCTTGCAGTGTATTATGTTCCATCTGTAGATGAGGCCTACAAGAGCGTTATTAGGATAAATGAAGAGGTCTTCCTCGGCTGGCTTGTGCGGAGCATGCACAAGTGGTCGGCCAACCTCCTGGTAGTATTTATAATGCTCCATGCCCTGAGGGTTTTTGTGAACGGTTCATACAGGCCTCCGAGGGAGCTTAACTGGGTTGCAGGTGTATTTACATTTGTGCTTTCGATGGCATCCGGTTTTACAGGTTATCTCCTTCCCTGGGACCAGAAGGCATACTGGGCAACAGTGGTCGGCACGTCAATGGCAGGTACGATACCTGTTGCCGGCACGGTAGTGCTTTACCTTGTCAGGGGAGGGCCTGATGTTGACGGGACTACCCTGATCAGGTTTTACAGCATGCATATCCTCATCCTGCCCTTGCTGATGGCAGTTATTTTATGGCTGCATTTCCATATGGTCAAAAGGCAGGGGATATCAGGAGGGATGTGAATAATGAAAATGAGAAGCGGTGAGATGGAGAAAGGGAGGGGAGAGAAGAGTTTTTATCCTGAATATGTATTTGAGATACTGCTTGTTGTCTTCCTGACGATTGAGCTTGTGTTGGTTATTGCAATGCTTTATCCCCAGATCATAGGTCGGCAGATAGATTTTCAGGCAGAGTTCCAGCCGAGGCCTGAGTGGTACTTCCTGTGGCTCTACCAGCTTGTAAGGTACTTCCCCGGAAGGACGGCGTTTATCGGTACGGTGCTGGTGCCGCTCGCCGCAGTTATCTTGCTGATGCTTATACCTTTTATTGATAAGGCTGCGCATGGAAGGGTTAAGGCGACAGTTATACTGTCGGCTCTGGTCACGGCATTTCTGATATTTACGCTCATCCCTGCATTGGGCAGATAGGCTTTAAACCATCCTGATTTTCAGTAAGCTGCAGTCCAAAAGGCGCAACGAAGCTGTTTGACAAAGATTCCTCTATTGTTTTAGAGTAAATAAACAACCGGAGGTTTTATGCTTAAGATAGTTGAAGATATCAGTGCCACCAAGAAGCGTCTAAGGATTGAGATCCCTGCTGAGGTGATAGAAAAAGAGATACTGAACTCTTTGAATGAGGTCAGAAAGAGCGCAACCATGCCCGGATTCAGGACCGGCAAAGCGCCTATAAGCCTAATAGAAAAGAGATACGGCAAAAAGATAGAGGAAGATGTCCTTGAAAAGATGATCCCGAGGGCTTATGTTGATGCTATAAAGGAAGCAGGACTGTCCCCTGTCTCCAACCCCCTGCTTGAGGACCAGACAGAATTCAAAAGAAGCCTGCCTCTCTCGATGGCACTTACCCTCGAAGTCATGCCGGAGATAGAGGGCCTGAATTATGAGGGTATGGCAGTGAAGGATATACCTGTGAGTGTTGAGGATACGGATATAGATGATGTGCTTAAGAGACTGGCTGATGAAAAGGCGGCATACGAGCCTTCTGACGGGCCTGTGGCAACGGATGACCTTACAGTCCTGGACTATTCTGTATCAGACGTTGGAGAAGATACAAAGGACCAGATATTCAGGGTCGGGTCAGAGCTTTTTCCTGATGCATTATCAAAGGCGCTTGTCGGAAGGAATAAGGGTGATGAGTTCACAGCAGACCTTGCATTCCCTGAGGGGTTCAGGTCAGAAAAGCTCGCCGGCAAAAATGTAGACATGAAGGTCCTTATTAAAGATGTCAAAAAGATAAACAGGCCTCAGATAGATGACGAGCTTGCAAAAGACATCGGCTTTGATGACCTGAACAAACTTAAAGGGCATATCCGTGAGGTGGTCCTTAAGTCAAAGGAAAATGAGGTTGCCAAGATAATGAAGGCAGAGCTCTTGAATAAGCTGATCGAGGCATATGAATTTGAGATACCTGAATCCCTGCTTGAGAGCGAGATGGGTGAGCTTGCATCAAATGCTGTAATGAACATGGGAAAAGACAGCAACGGAAAGGATAACGAAGCAGGGGAGACTGATACAGAGGCAATAAGGCAGGAAGTGAGGCCGGATGCCGTCAGGAATGTGAAGGCGTCCCTGCTCCTCGAAGCTATCGGAAGGAAAGAAAATGTTGCTGTTACAGAGGATGAGATGAAGACAGTGCTGATAGGAATGTCGAGGAGATTCGGAGTGACTCCTGAAAACCTCATGAAATTTTATGCCTCGAGGGACGGGTCCTTGAACGGGCTGAGGCGTTCGATATTCGAGGATAAGGTGCTTGACCTTATCTTGACAAAGGCTAAAGCAGAGAAAGGAGAAGGATCTTGAACCTCATACCGATAGTAATTGAACAGACAGGACGTTCTGAGAGGGCTTACGATATATACTCGAGGCTTTTAAAGGACAGGATAATATTCATAGGCAGTACCATAGATGACCATGTCGCAAACACGGTCATAGCGCAACTCCTCTTCCTCCAGACAGATGACCCGGACAAGGATATGCACCTCTACATAAATTCACCCGGAGGTATAGTCTCTTCAGGCCTCGCAATATACGATACTATGCAGTATGTCAAATCAGATATAGCAACATACTGCATAGGTCAGGCAGCAAGCATGGGTGCGCTGTTGCTGTCTGCAGGCTCAAAGGGCAAGAGGTTTGCACTGCCTAATGCACGCGTGATGATCCATCAGCCGATGGGCGGTTTCCAGGGGCAGGCCACTGACATCGAGATACACGCCCGCGAGATACTGAGGATCAAGGAGACGCTGAACAACATCTTCTCATACCACACCAATCAGCCTCTTGAGAAGATCCGGACAGATACGGACAGGGATTTTTTCATGTCCGGAGTTGAGGCAAAGGAATACGGCATTGTGGATGAGGTAATACACAGCCTTAAGAAAGGCAAGGATTAGTGTCAGTGTCAGTGGTGAGTGTCGGAATAAGAAACAAGTAGGTCGACATTATAATTTTCCGGCACTGACACTAATAACTGACACTGTCACTCTTTGGAGGAACTAAATGGCAAAAAAAGATAAAGATGACAATAAGCTAAGGTGCTCTTTCTGCGGGAAGGGTCAGGATGAAGTAAGGAAACTTATCGCAGGCCCTACTGTTTATATATGCGATGAGTGTGTTGATTTGTGCAATGAGATTATCGCAGAAGAGCTCTATTCGGAATCTGCCTCCAGGTCGTTCCCGAAGCTTCCGATACCAAAAGAGATTAACCAGATACTTAATGATTATGTGATCGGTCAGGAAAGGGCGAAGAAGGTGCTCTCGGTTGCGGTACATAACCATTACAAGAGGATAAACAATCCGGGCGCTTCTGAAGTGGAGCTGCATAAGAGCAATATTCTCCTGGTCGGCCCTACCGGCACAGGCAAGACCCTGCTCGCACAGACGCTTGCCAGGCTTCTCGATGTGCCTTTCACCATTGCAGATGCGACGACTCTTACAGAGGCAGGCTATGTGGGTGAGGATGTTGAGAACATAATCCTCAAGCTCCTTCAGGCATCAGACTATGATGTTGAAAAGGCACAGAGGGGCATTGTGTATATTGACGAGATAGATAAGATCAGCAGGAAGTCAGAGAACCCCTCCATAACAAGGGATGTATCAGGCGAGGGTGTTCAGCAGGCGCTTCTCAAGATAATCGAAGGGACCCTTGCCAACATACCGCCGCAGGGAGGTAGGAAGCATCCCCAGCAGGAGTTCATACAGGTCGATACAACGAACATACTTTTTATATGCGGGGGGGCGTTTATAGGCCTTGATGATGTTGTAGGCCAGAGGATAGGCAAGAAGACGCTCGGTTTTGGCGCAGAGGTCATCGGCGCAAAAGAGAGGAAGATAGGCAATATGCTCAGCCTGGTTGAACCCGGGGACCTGATAAAATACGGGATGATACCTGAGTTTGTTGGAAGGCTTCCTGTTGTTGCGATCCTTAACGACCTCGACGAAGAGTCCCTCGTGAAGATACTGACTGAGCCGAAGAATTCTCTTATAAAACAGTATCAGAAGCTCTTGTCGATGGATAATGTGAGGCTGAGGTTCACAGACGGAGCGCTGGCTGCCATCGCCAGGAAAGCATTAAAGAGAAAGATCGGTGCAAGGGGACTGCGCGCCATACTCGAAGAGGTGATGCTCGATGTGATGTATGAGATCCCCTCGCAGAAGAGCATAAAGGAATGCCTGATAAACGAAGATACTATTATAAACAAGGAGAGGCCGATACTGGTCTACGAAAAGCAAGCAGAATCTGCATAGAGGCAGTAAGTGGGTGGAAGTAAGAAGTGGGAAGTACGAAGTAGTGAATGGAGTAGCCCTGTTCACTACTTTTTTTTGCGTGCAAGGGACCTTCTCATCGCCTTTCTGACAACATCCTGCACTTCCGGGTCGGATAACTTTGAGACCGTTTCATCGATGTAGCAGGCTGTCTTTTCATCGACCTCCAGCGGGAATGACGCTGCCTGCCGGGCAGGGTGCGAAAGTGCCGGCTGGTGTATCTTGCCAAGCCTGAACCGAATAGCCCTTACCTCAAATATATTTAGCTTGCTGATAATCTCGTTCCTGAAGAAACTTAATTGCTGGAGCCAGACAGGGGAGTCGACATTGATGGTGAGCGTATGATTTTCGAGGTTTGCAGGCCATGTATGCAGAGAGAGGGGCTCACTGAATATATCCAGCCACTCTCTCCTCAGTGATTCGGTCCTGACAGCTTCGCCTATCCCGAGGCCGTTGATGATAGGCGGGATAAAAGAACCAATCCGCTTCACACTGCTTTTTTGACAAGCCCTGAGCGCAGACATCTGGTGCAGACGTATTCGCGCTTTATTCCGTGTGCGGTAACGATGCGCGTGCTCTGCAGGTTGGGCATTACCTGCCTTTTTGTCCTGTTGTTGGCGTGGCTGACATTGTTACCGGTCACTCTGGCCTTTCCGCAGACATAACATTTTGCCATTGTTATTCCCTCCTGTATTGTTTTATCGCTCTTTTAATTGCATAAATAAGGTTTTTTATGATAACATTTTAATCCAAAGGTTACAAGAGAGTCCGGGATTTATTGATATGAATGGTGTTGAATGGAGGGTTCCTGATAGATGTCTAAAATAAGGGTGTACGAACTTGCAAAAAAGCTTGGCGTCGACAACAAGGCAATAATCTCAGAGCTTTTAAATCTCGGTATTAAGGGGAAGACTCACTCCTCTGGCATTGATGATGATGTTGCAGTGAAGATAGAGGAGGCATTAAAGGGTGAGAAGAAAAAGGCGCCGAGGCCTGAAGCGGTTAAAGCTAAGAAACAACCTGCCCCAACCCCGGGTGATGTCAAACCGGAAGCAAACAGAGAGGAAGTTAAGGCCGCAGGGCAGGAAGATAGAATACATCGGGAGGAAAATGTCCCTCATATAGTTGAGGGTAAGGCGATTGAGGAGCCTGTTTCGGTTATTGAAGAATCGGAGTTGAAGGTCCCTGACAGGTTTAAGAAAGAGATCGAGGCAGAGAAGGTAGAGAAGTTCAAGGCAAAGCCTGCAATGCAGCGTGCCTTTCAGGCTGTGCGGAAGATTGAGCCCAAGAAGTGGCATGAGACAAAGTCCTTCAGGAAGACCGGCAAGGAGAAGTCTGCACAGAAGCTTGCTGAAAAAATTCAGCCGCAGATAACGGTGCCGCGCAAGAAAGTGCTTAAGATACACGAGGGGATAACGGTAAAGGAGTTCGCTGAACTAATCAGCGTAAAGAGCGCCGAGGTAATAAAAAAATTCATGGAGCTTGGTTATATGCCTACCATTAACCAGCCGGTTGACATTGACGCTGCCATGCTTGTCGGCGACAACTTCGGAGTAAAGCTTGAGGTCGCTCCAGTTATTGAAGAGGAGCCTCTTATTATGAAGGAAGCTGAGGATGAAGCTAAACTTTTGCACAGGCCTCCCGTGATTACCATAATGGGCCATGTTGACCATGGAAAGACGTCCCTCCTCGATACTATAAGGGAGACGAAGGTCACAGAAACAGAGGCCGGCGGTATTACACAGCATATAGGCGCATATAAGGTCACACTTAACGGGAAGGAGATCACATTCCTTGATACCCCTGGCCATGAGGCTTTCACATCTTTGAGGGCAAGGGGTGCAAAGGTAACTGATATAGTAGTGCTTGTGGTTGCTGCAGACGACGGTGTCATGCCGCAGACTGTCGAGGCAATAGACCATGCAAAGGCTGCCAACGTGCCTATTGTTGTGGCAATAAACAAGATAGACAAGCCGGAGGCAAATGTCGGGAGGGTAAGAAACGAGCTCTCCGAACGCGGGATTATATCAGAGGAATGGGGAGGACAGAATATATTTGTCGAGGTCTCTGCAAAGAAGAAGACGGGTATAGAGAGCCTCCTCGAGATGATCCTCCTTCAGGCTGAGGTTATGGATATAAAGGCAAACCCCGGCAGGATGGCGATCGGGACGATAATTGAGGCAAGGCTCGAC
>CAKKPH010000224.1 GCA_919901585.1 Thermodesulfovibrionales bacterium
TATCCTGTAGCCGGCATATTTCGATATGGTCTCGAGCAGGATATGCGGTATTATGGAATATTCCTTCTCTCTCAGCACAAAAGATATCTGTTCTTTAATGAACTTCATCCCATCTCCCTCAGGCCGGGTGTGATTCAAAAGCCATCTATTCTGTCTTATTGATGAGCCTATATTATAATAGCGCCTGAACTGGTCTAAAATCGAATAGCTATGTGAGTGATAGACCTTTGCCTCCGGCACATAAGCTGTCTTGTAACCCTTCAGTATCAGCCTTGCAGCAATCATCATGTCCTCGTTAAGCCTTATTCCCTCAGGGAACATGCCTATGTTAAAGAAAAGCTCTTTTTTGAAGGCTGAACATACATTACTAAAAAAGAATGTCTTGATTCCGTAAACCGGTATATCAGCGACTGCCTTTACCAGACCCTTTTCAGGGTAATTGAATTGCCTGGCAAATTTTTCAGCTAAAGAGGCATCATGCCTTGGTATATGCCTGCCGTATGCAGCAGCAATCTCATTGTCCTTAAGGGGTGCAGTAAGTCTGGTAAGGAGCGTATTGTCATAAGGCAATGCGTCCTGAGTCATAAATACGAGGACCTCGCCTCCAGCCTTCATAGCTGCCGTGTTCCTCGTCTTCCCATGGTCGAAGTCCCGGCGTGGAATAGTTATCGTCTTTGCGCCGTATTTTTTCGCAATAGAGACGGTATTGTCTTCTGACGAGGAATCTATTATTATTATATCTGAGGGTCCGGAGTCCTGCTTAATAATCTCAGAAAGCAGGTTTTCTATATATGCCCCGGCATTAAGAGTGGGTATGATTACAGAGATATTCATGATTCTATATTCTATCACAAGGAGAGATTATGAGGGTATTGGTTACAGGAGGAGCAGGCTATATAGGAAGCCACGTTGTAAAGGCCCTTGGCGAGAGCGGCTATGAGGTCCTGACATATGACAACCTCTCCTACGGACACCCTGATTCGGTGCTTTGCGGTGACCTTGTTGCCGGAGACCTTGCAGATACGCAAAAATTAAGGCAGGTCTTTGCATCTTTCAGGCCTGATGCAGTAATGCACTTCGCAGCATTTATTGTAGTCCCGGAGTCTGTTAAGGAGCCCCTCAAGTATTACAGGAACAATTTCTGCAATGCCTTAAACCTTATTGATGCGTGCCTTGAATTCAAGGTGAACAGGTTCATATTTTCATCAACAGCGGCTGTTTATGGCATCCCCGGCAAGATACCGGTAAATGAAGAAGAGCCTCTGGAGCCGATCAACCCATATGGCCGGTCAAAGGTTATGGTCGAAAACGCCCTTTCAGACATATCTGCAGCGGGTGATTTGCGTTATGTCTCTTTAAGGTATTTCAATGTGTCGGGTGCTGATGAGAAGGCCAGGATAGGCCAGAACAGGAAAGATGCTACCCACCTGATAACAGTCGCTGTCAGGACAGCCCTCGGGAAGAAGCCCTATCTTGAGATATACGGTATCGACTATCCCACGCCTGACGGGACCTGCGTTAGGGACTATATTCATGTAGATGACCTTTCGGACGCCCACCTCGTATCCTTAAGATACCTTTTTGACAACGGCAGGAGTGAGATATTCAATTGCGGATACGGGCATGGTTATTCTGTGAAGGAAGTGGTTGATGCCGCAAAGAGGGTGACCGGCGTTGATTTCAGGGTCATAAATACAGGGAGGAGAGAGGGGGACCCGCCTGCCCTTGTGGCTGACAGCACTAAACTGAGGAATACACTCGGATGGAAACCGGGGCATGATGACCTGGATTACATTATCAGGACAGCCTTTGAATGGGAGAAAAAGCTCAGGAACGATTAGTCATTCCGGGTCAGACGATGAGGCTATTGCATTAAGGACATCTTCGACTCTTATAGCTGATATGTCATTGTCCCTGCCTATCAGAGGTACATGTTTAAGTGACTTGTTCGGAGAGGCGACCGCCTGTTTAAGAACACCCTGATTTGGGTCTGACCACAGGGATACTATTGTGATAGGGAATTGGACGTCGAGGTAATAGGCCAAAGAGAGTATCCCGCCGTCAGGCGCTATGACAATTCTACAGCGGTTTTTTATTATCGAGAGCATTTCGAGGAGCCCTGTCTCTTCCCTAAGGTCAAGGATTGATGGGTGGTTGAACTCGCCTGTTTTTTTTAGTCCAAACAGGATCAGACGGATATCAGGTCTCTCGCAGAGCCTGTCAAAAAGCATTTTCCAGTTCTCAACCGGCCAGTCTTTCCTATAGCCGTAAAATT
>CAKKPH010000225.1 GCA_919901585.1 Thermodesulfovibrionales bacterium
CATTGCATGGCACGGCCTCCGAGCATATGCAGATGGATGTGATAAACAGTCTGCCCGCTTTCTGGGTTGCAGTTTATTACTACCCTGAAGCCCCGCTCAGCAATACCTTTATCATGCGCAATCTTGTTCGCAACATTAACAAGATAGCCTAAAAGGTCGTGGTCTTCCTGCGTCATATCCAGGATAGTAGGTATATGTTTTTTTGGTATAACAAGGGTGTGGACAGGTGCCTGAGGGTTTATATCCTCAAAGACAAGCGCCCGGTCATCCTCGTATACCTTCTTTGCAGGTATCTTCCCTTCGATGATCTTGCAGAATAAGCAATCGCTCATAGGTCCTCCTTAATTTAGAGCAGTAGTACAGCAGAACAGTAGAGCAGCAGCTAAATTAAGGGGAAAATTATTTGTTAAAAACTGCTGCGCTGTTGCTCTGTTGTTCTACTGCACTATTTTCCTGAAAAAACATGTCCTGTTGCCTGTATGACAGGCAACAGTGCCATGCTGCTTAACCTTTATTAGGAGCGTGTCTGAATCGCAGTCATAGAGTATCTCTTTTACCTTCTGAACATTGCCTGAGGTCGCTCCCTTTTTCCAGTACTCTTTTCTCGACCTTGACCAGAAATGTGTGAACCCTGTATCGAGCGTCATTTTTAGGGACGACCCATTCATATATGCCATCATAAGCACATCTCCGTTTTCATCGTCCTGAATTATTGCAGGTATCAATCCCTTTTCATCGTACTTGAGTTCAGGTATCATCTGCCCCCCATCTGTAATTTTTGTAACTATATCCGTTAGTAACCTGTTTTGTATGAATTCTACAAATTTAATCCTTATTTTGCAATTAGGTATTTTTAATGCCAGGCCTGCAAATCATCTTGACTTTTCGATGACTCCATGTAAAATGAAATTATAAACCCTTACTCAGGAGGTATTTATGGCAAAGGCACTAACCTTAAAACAATTAAATTTTGTGATGCCTGACAGGCCAGGCCTGCTTTCAGCGATCATGGCTGCACTTACCGGCGCAAAGGTAAATATAACTTCTATATGCGCCTACGGCATAGAAGGTAAGGCATATTTCATGCTGGTCACCGACAGCAATGCAAAGGCTAAGAAGGCACTTGCTCCTCTGGGGGCTGCGTTCACGACAGAGCATGAAGGCGTGTTTGGGGTAAATATGCCAAACAAACCCGGCGAACTGCAGAAGGTCGCAACGATTATAGCTGATGCAGGGATCAATATTAACTATATGTACGGGACTACCTCGTCAGTAAAAACATCGACCTGTATATTTTCGACATCAGACGATAAGAAGGCGATAAAGGCTATCAACAGGTAGAAGAAAATTACATGCTTTCCAGCATGTTTCTGACAGACAGTTTGTTGTGACGAAAAGAAAAAAGATATTTTTTGTCTCAAAAAGGAGGTTTGCATGAAATTCATTCTCTCAATAATAGCAGTGCTTCTTCTTTCTGCGTATGCCCATGCAGAGGTCAAGACAGAGGCAGTTGAATATAAGCACGGCAATGTCCTGCTTGAAGGGTATCTCGCCTATGACGATTCCATGAAGGGGAAGCGGCCCGGCGTGCTTGTTGTTCATGAATGGTACGGCCTTAACGATTATGCAAAGAGACGCGCAGACCAGCTTGCCAGGCTCGGTTATGTCGCCTTTGCAATAGACATGTACGGAAAAGGAATCAGGGCAAAGAACAGAGACGAGGCTGCTAAACTTGCCGGAACATACAGGTCGGACCGACGGCTCATGAGGGCACGGGCGCAAGCCGGTTTAGACACCCTGATGAGATACGAGCTTACTGATACCAAAAAAACAGCAGCAATTGGCTATTGCTTTGGTGGGGGCACTGTGCTCGAGCTTGCCCGAAGCGGCGCAGACCTTGCCGGCACAGTCAGTTTCCACGGCAATCTTGATACCCCGAACACAAAGGATGCGGGCAATATTAAGGGTAGGGTGCTGGTGCTTCATGGAGGTGATGACCCCTTTATCCCTGCGCCACAGATTTCTGCCTTTCAGGAGGAGATGCGAAATGCAGGCGTTGACTGGCAAATAGTTGTTTACGGCGGTGCTGTTCATAGCTTTACCAATTCAGAAGCCGGAAATGACCCTTCCAGAGGTTCAGCATACAACGAAAAGGCAGACGCTCATGGGAGGCGATGAAGGTGTTTTTTGGAGATATATTCAGATAACTGTCTGATTTTAAAGAATATTTTGCACTATGTTCCACGTGGAACATCTGAAAGCCGTGTCGCAGGAAATATGTGCCTGCTAACAGGTCTGACATGTTGAGAAATAGCAGACCTGTCCAAGATAGAGAGAACAGGAAGGGCTGAAGAACCTCATAAACATAATAAGATCGACAGGATATTAAGATGTCAGGACTCGTATTGATATGCAAGGCAATCGACATCTGAGTGAAGATTCTTTTATGGATATTAGACGTGGATTAATTTTATAAGGTG
>CAKKPH010000226.1 GCA_919901585.1 Thermodesulfovibrionales bacterium
AGGACATATCGATTGTCGAAAAGGAGGATTCGTCATTCGATTCCCTTGTCTATCTTCTCGGCTCTATCGCTCATGAGATAAAAAACCCCCTCGGAGGCATAAAAGGGGCAGCCCAGCTCTTAAGCAGGAGGTTCCATGAAGGGGGCAAGGCAGGCAAGGGGAAGAAGCCGTCTGTAGACAACAGCAGTGAGGAATACATAGACCTTATAATAAAGGAGACAGACAGGCTTAATGCGGTGCTGCAGGGTTATCTCACTATAAGCAAAAAGCCGTTTCTCCATCAGATAAACATACACGAGGTTGTCGAAAAGGCGCTTTCAATAATGAATGTATCCCTGAAAAATGTTAATATACCGCTCCTGAGGAAATATGACCCGAGCCTTCCGAGGGTTATCGGAGACGAGGGCAAACTGCTGCAGGTCTTCCTGAATATAATAAAGAACGCCATTGAGGCGAT
Source organism: Thermodesulfovibrionales bacterium (assembly GCA_919901585.1). GTDB lineage: Bacteria > Nitrospirota > Thermodesulfovibrionia > Thermodesulfovibrionales > UBA9159 > CAKKPH01. Next base: position 458 of record CAKKPH010000226.1, read on the forward strand.
GCCGAGGGGCGGGACACTTACGATTGCAACAAGGCTGTCGAGCGAACATGTTGTCCAGAACGGCCAGATAAAGAGATGGGCAGTGATATCGATAGGAGATACCGGCAGGGGCATATCAAAAGGCGATATGCATAAGATATTCCTCCCGTTTTATACAAAGAAAAAGAAAGGCACAGGGCTCGGTCTTTCCCTTTCGAAGAAGATAGTAAAAGACCACAAGGGCTTCATAAGGGTCGAGAGCCCGGCACAATCCGGGAAGGGGACTGTGTTTCATATATATGTGCCGTTTTCTTAGACTGAAGCGGATTTTTTTTGGAAAATAAAACCAAGGGTTTAAAGCTGAAAGCTTATTTATTATGGAAAAAGAAGTCCTTATAATCGACGATGACGAATCAATAACCTGGGTGGTCAGTAAGGCGCTCGAGCCTATGGGCTACAAGGTAGTCGTAAAGCAGAGGTTGTCTTCAGGCCTGAAGGCTGTGAATGCCGGGGATCAGCTTATCCTGCTCGATATAGTCCTTCCGGACGGCAACGGCCTCGAGGCGCTGAGGGAGATAAGGAAGTCCCATCAGGATGCAGTGGTGATAATGATAACAGCACACGCCAGGATGGAGAGCACCATCGAGGCGATGCGCGAGGGCGCATATGATTATATTGAGAAGCCTTTTGATATAGAAGAGCTTAAGCTGATTGTCGAGAAGGCCTTCAGGGATATGGCGATGAGGGACGAACTCAACAAGCTCCGCAGCGTCACAGCAGAGCTCGGAACACCCGGGAGCGCAAAGGCGAGGGCTGATGATTCAGATGAGCCCCAGATAATCGGCAGGAGCCAGAAGATGCTTAAGGTCTTCAAGAGCATCGGGAGAGTCGCATCAAAGGACGTCACGGTTCTTATAACAGGTGAGAGCGGCACAGGCAAGGAGCTTGTTGCAAAGGCTATCCATCACAACAGCAACCGCGGGACAGGGCCGTTCGTAGCGATTAATTCAGCCTCGATACCAAAAGATCTTCTTGAGGCAGAGCTCTTCGGATGGGAAAAGGGGGCCTTTACCGGTGCCAAGGAAAAGCATACCGGCAAGATAGATTCTGCGAACAGCGGGACATTGTTCCTCGATGAGATATCGGATCTTGATATGAACCTTCAGGCAAAGATATTGAGGTTCATGCAGGACAGAAAATTCAGCCCCCTCGGCAGCAACAGGGTCGTCGAGGCAGATGTCAGGATAATAGGTGCGACAAACCGTGACCTTAAGGAGGCCGTGAACAACGGCTCTTTCAGGGAGGACCTCTATTACAGGTTCAATGTTATTCAGATAGTGTTGCCGCCTCTCAGGGAGAGGAGGGAGGATGTGATGCCCCTCACAAAGTATTTCCTTAAGGAGACAGAGCAGAAGTTCGGTACAGACAGGAAAGAGCTCTCGAAGGATGCGAAGGATTTTCTTTCGAAATACGACTGGCCTGGGAATGTGAGGGAACTCGAAAACGCAATAAAGAGGGCATCTGTCCTCTCTGACGGCGCAATTATAGAGAAGAGGGACCTCTTCCTTGAAGACGGTAGGTTATGCTCTATACAGGAATTCCTGGAGGAAAAGCTGAAGCGTTATCTCAGCGAGATGACGAGGCTCGAAAACTGCAACTTGTATGAGACGATAATATCAGAGGTAGAAAAGGCTCTGATAAAGATAGTCATCGAAGGGACAGGAGGCAACCAGTTGAAGGCCTCAAAGACGCTCGGCATAAACCGGAACACCCTGAGGGCAAAGATAAAAGAGTATAAGATAAGATAGCAGCTTGAGCCGGGGTGAAGATTGATTTTTTGCATCCGGCTGTGGTATAAATAAGCTTTCCTTGCTCTCATCACAAAGATGAGGGCTATTCCGTTAGCGGGTCATAGACTCCGGACGGACCGGAACCCCCGGAATATCCATAAGGAGGTGTTCAGATGAACATCTACGAGAACATCATAATCTTCAACGCTGCCCTGTCTGATGAAGATATCGAGACTGCTGCCTCCAAAATCAAAGACATCATAACAGGCTCAGGCGGCGAGATACTCAAGGCAGATAACTGGGGCAGGAGGAAACTCGCCTTTGAGATAAAGAAGCAAAAGAAGGGCCTTTACATGCTGCTCCTTTTCCGTTTAGACCCTTCTGTAGTGAAGAAACTCGAGAGCCATTACAAGGTGACCGACTCGGTTATAAAGTTTATGGTCGTGAGGCTCGGCAAGAAGGCCTTGGCTGCAGGGGTGGCCAGGACAGAGACGTCATCAGCAGCAGCCCCTGTTGCTGCTGAACAAAAAAGCGAGGAATAGATGTATAACAGGATCATCTTGATCGGTAACCTGACAAAGGACCCTGAACTGAGGTATACGCCTCAGGGCACGCCTGTCGCATCCTTTAGGATAGCAGTTAACTCAAGGTACAAGCAGGCAGAGGAATCGAGAGAAGAGACGCTCTTTATTGATGTGGTGACCTTTGGGAAGCAGGCTGAGACCTGCAGCCAGTATCTGAACAAGGGCAAGTCAGTCCTTGTCGAGGGGAGGCTTCAGGAGAGGAAATGGGAATCAGACGGGCAACAGAGGAGCAAGGTTGAGGTAGTCGCCCAGACCGTGAGGTTCCTAACGAGGAAAACAGGCTCCGAAGGCAGCGGCGCCTCTGAGGGCTCTTCTGCCCCGCCTGAAGAGACGACGGATGCCGAGCCGTTTTAGTATAGACCGTGCAACTCAAATAGCAAATTGTAAACAGGAATATAAACGAAAGGAGATACAAATTGCAGCATAGGAGATTTCAGAGAAGGAAGTTTTGCAGGTTTTGTGCGGAGAAGATAGAATACTTCGATTATAAAGATGTCAGGATGTTAAGAGGGTATCTGACAGAGAGGGGCAAGATACTCCCCCGCAGGATGACAGGGGTCTGTTCCGGCCACCAGAAGAACCTGACCGAGGCCATTGAAAGGGCAAGGAATATAGCACTCTTATCATTTGTGGAAAAATAGATGAGGATCCCCAAGGCATGGATCCCCTTGATCTCCAAAAAGATCATTAACGACTTGCTCAACAAGGACCTCATCATCCCGCAGATACCCGCCGAGACACTTGTTGCAAAGACAGAGAAGCTCATAATGGACGAGCTTATGGCAGAAGACAGGCTGAACGAAGAGGTCCGGGAGATACTTAAAAAATTCTCCGGTGATATCGAAAAGGGAAGGCTCGATTACAGGAAGATGTTCGAGATCACAAAGAAGAAATTGGTTGCCGAGAGGGGCATCATCGTCTGATGCTCACCGAAGAAAAAAAATCACATCTCTGCCATATGGTGCTGAAAGGCTTGCTTGACAAGGACCTTATTGACATCAGGGATGAAGAGGGCAAGGTCAGGAAGGAGATGAAGCGCTCGCTCGAATCCTTCCTTAAGGTAAGCGAGGATATTGATGCCTTTGTCAGGAAAAAACTCCAGTCCTACTCGAGGAAGATAGTCGAAGGGAGCCCTGAATGGGAAGTGCTCTACAAGAAGTTCTACAAGGAAGATGCAGCCAGAAAAGGGATGGCAGAGGAGTAAGCAAGCCTACAAGCCGGCAAGCTTGTAAGCCTGCAAGCTTGTAAGCCGGGAAGATGCAGCCCTTTATCTCATACGTTACAGAAGATGAATTAAAGAAGGAGCGGGCAAAGGCCCGCGAACTCCGCAGGACAGAGTGGTGGAAGAGGAAGATCTCGTCTGGTATATGTTATTACTGCGGAATGAAGTCGGAGTCTAAAGAGCTCACTATGGACCACCTCGTGCCCCTGATCAGGGGCGGTAAATCAGTCAAAGCCAATCTCGTGCCTGCGTGCAAGGAATGCAACAATAAAAAGAAGCATCTGCTCCCTTCGGAGTGGGAGGAATACCTCGAGCGCCTCAGAAATGAAGAGGGATAGAGATATGTTAAAATATCTGGATGTCAAGGCATGAGCTCATAATTGAGGGAGCAAGACAGAACAACCTCAGAAATATCAGCCTCAGGCTGCCGCATAATAAGGTAATCGCTGTCACAGGCGTATCAGGTTCAGGCAAGTCATCCCTTGCCTTTGATACCATATTTGCAGAAGGCCAGTGGAGGTTCATAGAGTCGATATCAACATATGCGCGCCTCTTTCTCGAAAAGCTCGACAGGCCTGACGTTGACGCAATAAAGAATATAAGGCCTGCTGTTGCCCTCGAGCAGAAGAACCCTGTGCGCGGGGCCCGTTCGACGGTCGGAACACTCACTGAGATATATGACCTCCTTAGGCTCCTGTATTCGCGTGTATCTACACCATACTGCCCAAAATGCAGCGGGGAGGTCAGGAAGTGGGACACCTCACAGGTAACACAAAGGCTCCTCGAAGAATACCATAACAGGAAGGCTCTGATAGTCTTCGGGACAAGCGAACCAATAGAAGAACTGAAGAAACGGGGTTTTCAGAGGGCCTGGCTTGATGGTGAGGTTATTGATCTCTGCTCCGGGCTTTCTCCGGAAGCGGACCGCCCGGGAGACCGGACCCTCGCCCAGGCGAGTCGCATGAGGAGACCGGGCTCAGAACTTGAGATCGTACTTGACAGGCTTGTTATAAAGGATGAGCCCCGCATGACTGACTCTATCGAGATGGCTTGGCGTGATGGCAACGAGAGCCTGAAGGTAATAATACCGGATGATAGGGCGTCTGTCGGAGAGACAAAGATCGGTTTTGTTGAACTTAATTTCAGCTCAGAAAACTCATGTGATGAATGCAGGATAGCGCTGCCCGACGCTTCGCCTCTGCTCTTTTCATTTAACCATCCGGTGGGTGCGTGCCCTGAGTGCAAGGGTTTCGGGAATGTCCTCAGATACGATGAAGGCCTTATCATCCCCGATGACCTGCTTTCCCTTTCAGAGGGCGCTATCGAGCCATGGGAAAAGCCTTCATACAAATGGTGGAAACGCCAACTGGCAGATGGAGCTAAGAAGGCAGGGATTGATCTGCGGAAGCCGTTCAGGGAGCTTCCTGCTAAGGACAGGCAGAAGATATTTGAGGGAGACCCAGCCTTTCACGGGATAAATGATTTTTTCAAAGAGCTCGAAGGCAAGAGATACAAGCTCCATGTGAGGGTCTTCCTGAGCAGATACAGGAATGCGAGCAGGTGCCCGGGGTGCAACGGCAAGAGGCTGCTGGGAGATGCGCTTTCGTACAAGATCTCGGGCCGTGATATAGCAGAAGTCTGCGATCTGTCTGTATCGAGGCTGATAGAATTTTTCAAAGACATTGACTTGTCTCCGTTCCAGAAGGACCTTGCAAAAGAGATACTGAGGCAGATAGATGCAAAGCTATCGTTTCTCCAGAGGGTAGGCCTCGATTATCTCACTCTGAGCAGGCAGGGCAGGACACTCTCAGGCGGAGAATACCAGAGGGTGAACCTTTCTAACCAACTCGCCTCACGCCTGACAGGGACTCTCTATGTGCTCGATGAGCCCACAGTCGGGCTGCATCCGAGAGACACAGAAAGGGTGGCGAATATAATGGCAGAGCTTGCAGGCATAGGCAACACAATAATAGTTGTTGAGCATGACAAGGGCATAATCGAGTCTGCAGACTGGGTTGTTGAACTCGGCCCCGGAGGAGGTCAGCAGGGAGGAGAGGTTGTCTTTTCAGGGACAATGGAGGACTTCAGGAAGGCCGATACCCTGACTTCAGGATATTTAAGCAATGCGATATCGCAGGAATCCCGGGCCAATATCCTGAAGCAAACTCATAAGAGTGGAAAAATGGAGCCTGCTACTGAGATACATAAGAATATGCTGCTTCTTAGCGGGGCAAAGGGGAACAACCTGAAGGACGTAGATCTTAAGATACCGCTCTATAGCCTTACAGCTATCACAGGGGTTTCGGGTTCAGGCAAGAGCAGTCTTATAGTCGAGACGCTTTATAAGGCCCTTTCGAGGCATTTGGGTATTGAGCATGAGACGCCCCTCCAGTATAGCTCAATTGGGAATGAAAATCTTATAAAAGGCCTGAAGATTATTGACCAGAGCCCTGTCGGAAGGTCTCCGCGCTCGAATCCCGTGACCTATCTAAAGGTCTTTGACCATATAAGGAAGCTCTTTTCTGAACAGGTTGAAGCGAGGGCGCACGGGTATGGGCCCGGTTTCTTCTCCTTTAATCTGAGCGGCGGAAGGTGTGAGGCATGTAAAGGCGAGGGCTATCAGAAGCTCGAGATGTATTTTTTTGAAGACATATATGCAAAGTGCGAGGAGTGCGGAGGAACGAGGTACAGCGCTGAAGCGCTGAGGGTAACATATAAAGGCAGGAATATAGACGACGTACTCAAAATGACTGTGGATGAGGCCTCTGGTCTGTTCTGTGATTCAGGTGCAATACAGGGCAGACTATCACTCATGAAGGATGTCGGGCTCGGCTACATGAAGCTCGGACAGCCTGCCACAACCCTCTCAGGAGGCGAGGCACAAAGACTCAAGATATGCTCAGAGCTTTCGTCCGGCACGAGCAGGGATGTCCTCTACATACTTGATGAACCGACTGTGGGCCTCCATTTCAGGGATGTGGGCCAGCTCATCTCTGTCATGAGGAGGCTTGTCGAGGCAGGCAACACTGTTGTTGTTATAGAACATAACCTCGAGGTGATTGCTGCATCCGACTGGATCATAGACCTCGGCCCGGAGGGAGGAGAAAGGGGAGGGAAGATTATATTTGAGGGAAGGCCTGCCGCCATCATCAATGCAAAAGATTCATACACAGGCAAATATCTTAAGAAATCACTGGGCGGGGTTTTGCTGCAGCAGTCCCTCTGACCTTCGTATTTTTGTATAATAACCCTATGCTTTCATACACACTTAAAAGGCTTTTAATGATGATCCCTCTGATATTCGGGATCACCCTGATAACCTTCGCTGTCATACACCTCGCCCCGGGCGGGCCTGTGGAGGTAGAGACAGAGATGCAGCTTAAGGCCTCAGCTCAGGCAAAGGAGAATCTGAAAAAGCTCTACGGGCTCGACAAGCCACTCCATGTCCAGTACATCGACTGGCTTAAGAGGTTCATCTTGCTCGATTTCGGAAAATCCTTTGTCGACAACAGGGATGTTTTCAGGAAGATAGTCGAGAGGGTCCCTGTAACGCTTACGATAAACCTGCTCTCGCTAATACTGATTGTTATTATCGCTGTGCCTGTAGGCGTGATATCTGCTACAAGGAGGTATTCATTCTTTGACAAGTTCTCTACGGTTTTTGTCTTCCTCGGTTTTTCGACCCCTACCTTCTGGCTTGCACTGCTCCTTATGATGCTCTTTGGAGTGAACCTCGGCATCCTGCCTATTTCAGGCATTCAGAGTATAGATATATCAGGCATGGGGCCTTTTGAGAGGTTGGCTGACTGGATAAAGCACTTGATCCTCCCTGTAGGCATATCAGCCTTCGGCGGCATTGCAGGCCTCAGCAGATACAGCAGGTCGAGCATGCTTGAGGTGATAAGGCAGGACTACATAAGGACAGCGAGGGCAAAAGGGCTCAGGGAATCAGATGTCATTGTACGGCATGCCCTGAGGAACGCCCTCATGCCGATAGTTACGATCCTCGGGCTCTCTGTCCCGGGATTAATCGGCGGCGGCGTTATATTCGAGACGATCTTTGCTATACCGGGCATGGGGCAGTTGTTTTACTCTTCGGCAATAGCGAGGGACTATCCGGCAATAATGGGCATACTTGTAATCGGCGCTATACTGACGCTTCTCGGCAACCTCCTTGCAGATATATCTTATGCATATGTTGACCCGAGGATAAGGAAGTCCGGAAGATGAAACTTGTACATATCACTATCAGGAGGTTCATGCAGAACAGGCTGGCTGTTGCAGCGGCCTTTGTCGTTTTTGTCTTGATGGTTGTTGCGGCCCTTGCTCCGTTCCTGGCTCCCTATGACCCGGTGGCTATTGATGTGCATGATGTGCTCTCCCCGCCTTCCTTTAAGCACATGCTCGGGACTGATGAGCTCGGGAGGGACGTGCTTTCGAGGATGATATGGGGGAGCAGGGTCTCTCTCAGGGTAGGCTTTATAGCAATCGGCATTGCGATGCTCATAGGCATTGTCGTGGGCTCTCTTGCAGGTTACTACGGAGGCAGGGTAGATGCAATGCTTATGAGGTTCGTCGACATCATGCTTGCCTTCCCGACATTCTTCCTGATACTCGCCGTCATTGCGATACTCGAGCCGAGTATCTTCACTATAATGGTTGTGATAGGGGTTACCGGATGGATGGATGTTGCGAGGCTCGTGAGGGCGGAATTCCTGACGCTTAAAGAAAGGGATTTCGTTGTTGCAGCGAGGGCGGTCGGTGCCGGTAACATGAGGCTGATCTTCAGCCATATACTGCCGAATTCCCTTTCGCCTGTATTTGTGGCTGCCACCTTCGGTGTTGCGGGCGCCATCCTTACAGAATCAGGCCTCTCGTTTCTAGGTCTGGGTGTGCAGCCGCCTAACCCGAGCTGGGGGAATATCCTCACATCCGGCAAGGACAATATTGTGGTTGCCTGGTGGCTTTCCCTGTTCCCGGGCATTGCTATCCTCATCACTGTGCTGAGCTATAATCTCGTCGGTGAAGGCCTGAGGGATGCACTCGATCCGAGGCTCTGGACAACCGACAAAGGGAGCAATACTTGATACATGCTGCATGCCTGATGCTTGCTCATGGTGCATCATGAATCATGTGTCAGGTGATTGATGCTCGAAAAAACTTTTAAGGATGCAGCCTCTGCAACCCCTGACCCTGAGAGGGCTTTAAAGAACCTCCTCTCATTTTGTGATGCGAACCCCCGGAGAGCGGATGAACTGGCCTCGCATCTGAGACCGGCATCAATGCTCTTCAGTATAAGCCAGTTCCTCGCCAATTTTTCAATATCAAACCCTGATGCCCTTTTTGATGCAATAAGCAGGATCAATTATCCTTTTGAGAGGGAGGCCTTGCATATTTCCCTGAGAGAAGAGCTTGCTGATTCCGGCAAGGAGCCGAGGGAGGCGCTCATGGGCATCGTGCGCAAGTTTAAGAAGAGGGCCCTCATGAGGAATACGCTGAGGGATATACTGAATGTGACGGACATCTCTGAGGCTATGCTCGAGCTGAGCATGCTCGCTGATGTGATAGTGGAGGAATCGCTGCGCATTCTGAAATCAGGCATGAGGGAGATATACGGAGAGCCGGATAACGATGCCTTCTCTGTAATCGCTGTAGGCAAGCTCGGGACTAATGAGCTGAACTTTAGCTCTGATATTGACCTGATGTATCTGTACGCCACAGAGCATGGCGAGACCTCAGGCGTTTCTGTTTTACAGGGTGTAAGCAAGAACAAAATAAGCAACCATGAGTATTTTTGCAAGCTCGGAGAAGCCCTGAACAGGTTCCTCTCTATGATCACAGAGGACGGCTTTGTCTACAGAGTTGACCTTAGGCTGAGGCCTGAGGGCCAGAAGGGCAGCATTGCCATGTCCCTGTCTGCCTACGAGATATACTACGAGTCGTGGGGAAGGGCCTGGGAGAGGGCGGTTTTCCTTAGGGCAAGGCCTGTCGCAGGAGACAGAGGCCTCGGCACGGAATTTACGGAGATGATAAGCCCGTTTGTCTACAGGAAATATCTCGATTTTAATGCTATTGACGAGATCCGTCGCATGAAGACAAAGATAGACGAGACCTTCAAGAAGGACGACATCAAGAGGGGATACGGCGGGATCCGCGAGATAGAGTTTTTTGTGCATGCGCTCCAGCTTATCTACGGCGGCAGGGAGAGGATCCTCAGGAATCTCGGCACCCTTAAATGCCTGCATATGCTGCTCCAGAAGAATATCATAGGACAGATGGATTGTTCTGTGCTGTCGGATAACTATGCATTCCTCAGGAAGCTCGAGCACAGGATACAGCAGGTTAATGAACTCCAGACACATTCTATCCCGTCAGACGAGGGCGAGGTGCTTGCCCTTGCAAGGAAGATGGGCTTCCCTGAATCTTTTTTATTCCTGACAGAGCTCCGGCGAAGACGCAATATAGTCAGGCAGACCTATGATTCACTTTTCAGGCAGGATGAGTCAGAAGGCAAAAAGGCTCAGGATAATGCAGCGGTTTTTTTCGATGAGGAGCTTTCAGAGGGCGAACTAAGGGAGCTTCTGAACGCTTATCAGATTGAGGATAAGGACAGGGCTCTGAGGAACATCGTCCGGATAAGGAGTAGCATGTATGAGTTCCAGACCTTCCGGGGGAGGAGGCTTCTTCTGGAGATACTCCCGGCATTTCTCTCCGAGGCTTTGACAGGCAGGCGGCCGGATGCTGCCCTTAATAACCTCCAGTCCTTTGCAGCACTCCTTTCGTCAGAGGAATCGTACCTCGAACTCTTTGCCGGCAACAAGAGGTTGATTCCTGTGCTTGTTGATATCTTTTCCCAGAGGGAGTATCTTGCAAAGACGATAAGCAAGAGGCCTGAGTATCTCGAGCTCCTCAGCCATGAGATGTATCCGAAGAGGTCTGTCGCCTCTCTTAAGAGAGAACTTAGCGGGATAGTCGGTTCAGGCCGCTCCTTCTCGGAAGCAATAAGGATCTTCAGGCAGATGGATGAGATAAGGCTCGGCACGCTCTTCCTCGATATGAAGATAGATGTCAGGGACCTGACAAAAGGGCTGAGCAGGACAGCAGATTCTATAGTATCTGTCTGTTACGGTGAGCTTCAGAGGGAAGGCGAGCTTTCAGTGATATGTATGGGTAAGGCAGGAGGCAGGGAACTTACCTTCTCTTCAGATCTCGACCTGATCTTTGTATCTGAAGGCAGTGTCACTGAGGGACAGACAAGGGCTGCAGAAAGGCTTATAAGGCTGCTCATCTCATACACACAGGACGGAATGGCCTATAAGGTTGATGTGAGGCTGAGGCCTGAAGGAACAAAGGGGCCGCTTGTATCTTCTGTCAGGGCTTATAGGGACTACTACATGAATTCAGCGCGGTTCTGGGAGCTGCAGGCGCTCCTTAAAGCCAGGCCGATGGCAGGAGACTCAAAAGCAGGGACGCTTTTTATGGAGATGAGAAGGGATGTCCTGATGAAAAAAGGCAGGGACGTCTCTCCGGACGATATCCGGGCTATGAGAGAGAGGATACAGAAAGAGCTCTCAAAAGAGGCAGAGGGCTATGACATAAAGCTCGGCCCGGGCGGGATTGAGGAGATAGAATTCTTAACTCAATACCTGCAGCTCAGACACTGCCGGATGGATTGCAGGCTGCTTGTTCAGGGCACGACAGATGCAATAAAGAGACTTTATAAGGCAGGGGTTACTGACGAAAAGAGCGCCTGTTTTCTCAGGGATTGCTATCTGTTTTACAGGAGGCTCGAGAGCTTTATGAGGCTTACCGGCGAACCTTTTCTCAGACAAGGCCCGGCAGCGCTCAAATCAGCGTCAGTTCTTTCAGGCTTCAGTGATACGGATGCATTCCTTAAGGACCTGAATTATAAGAGGGAGGGGGTGAGGGGCCTGTTCGAAAAACTTTTGTGCTGAGCTTAAGGCGTGCTTGTGATATAATTTAAAAAACGCTCAGAGGTGTTCATGATTACAGGAAAAGAGGAATTATTGCAGTCGTTTATTGAGGCCTTTATAATGGAGAAGGCGACGAGGGAGTTTTATAACAACGCCGCAGAGAAGGCCCATGACAAGGAGGCGAGAAACGCTTTCAGTTCTCTTGCTGAATGGGAGAATAAACACATGGACTATATCCAGTTCCTCTATCAGTCTGTGCAGGGCGAGCTTGATATGAAGTCCTTTGCTGAATTCAGCAGGACAGTGCATGCGCCCCTGACTGAGGGCGGCATGCCTGTAAAAGACCTCATGGAGAGGATTGAAGGCCAACAGGCAATGAAGGACACTGCTGCCATTACCCTTGCCCTCGAGATTGAAGGCAAGGCCTATAACCTCTACAGGCAGCTCTCGGAAAAGGCAGAAGACCGCAATGCGAGGATATTTATGAAAGAGATGATGGAGCAGGAGCTTAAACATATAGACTATCTTAAGGCTGTGAGGCTGAGAATTGCTGAAACTGCGTGACGGCATAGTAGAGCTTTACAAAAAGGTAGCTACCTCGATACCTCCTGATGTTGTCGTGGCGCTTAAAAATGCCCATGAAGCAGAGGACGGACTTGCAAAAGAGTCCCTTGGGATAATCCTCGAGAACATCAATACTGCGAGGCAGTCAGAGAGGCCGGTATGTCAGGACACAGGCATTCCTGTATTCCACGTCCGAATGCCGAGGGGCCTGAGCCAGAACGGCATGAAGGCTACGATCATTGATGCTACTGTTATCGCAACGGAAAAAGTGCCCTTGAGGCCCAATGCTGTGGATATACTCACAGACAGGAATTCAGGCAACAATACAGGTGCCGGTTTCCCGGTCATCTATATAGAAGAGGTATCTGAGGACAGGCTGAGGATAGACCTGATGCTGAAGGGCGCAGGTTGTGAAAATGCCGGCCAGACTTACAAGCTGCCGATAGAGGAGCTGAACGCACAGAGGGACCTCGACGGGGTCAGGAGATGCGTGCTCGATGCAGTATTCAAGGCGCAGGGAAGGGCTTGCCCGCCATATACTATCGGTGTCGGCATAGGAGGGGCAAAGGATCAGGTTTCGATACTCGCAAAACACCAGCTCTTCAGGAGGATAACAGAGATCAGCGAAATCCCTGAGATTGCGGCGCTCGAATCAAGGCTGCTTAATGAGATAAACAGCCTCAGCATAGGGCCTATGGGACTCGGCGGGAAGACGACTGCAATAGGCGTCAAGGTAGGCACAAACCACAGGCATCCTGCATCTTATTTTGTGGAGATATCTGTTTCCTGCTGGGCAAACAGGAGGGGGAGACTGATATGGTAGAGGAAGCGGTCAGCGGTCAGAAGTCAGCAGTCATAATTAAGACGCCTCTGACAAAAGAAGATGTTCTTGGCCTAAAGATTGGTGACATGGTCTTAATCAGCGGCAAGATCGTCACCGGCAGGGACCGGGTCCATAAATACCTATTTAATGAAAAACCTAAGAAGGACGAGATCCCCTTTGATCTCAAAGGATCTATACTGTATCACTGCGGGCCGATCATTACTAAACGCAGCAACAAGCTGAAAGTAACGAGTGACGAATTGCTGACACAGACACTAAACACTGACACTGAATTAAGATTGATAGCCGGAGGGCCGACGACGAGCATAAGGGTCGAGATGTACGAGCCATGGGTGATAAGGGAGTACGGCATAAGAGGCATCATCGGGAAAGGCGGCATGGGCAGCAAGACCCTCGAGGCGATGAGGGAATGCGGCTGTGTCTATCTCCATTCGATAAGCGGGGCTGCTGTATATCTTGCCGACAGGGTCAAACGCATAATTGACGGATGGAAGATTGAGGAATTCGGAATGCCTGAGGCTATGTGGCTTTTTGAGGTTGAGGACTTTCCTGCGATTGTTACAATGGATGCATACGGTAACAGCCTGCATAGAGAGATAGAAAAAATCTCAATGGAGAATCTGAAGATACTGTTGGGTTAATGGGCAAGAAGCGTTTTTTGAAGCAGATAAAAAGCATGGAGATATGCATCGAAGAACACATGAATAAGATTGTGATAGAGAAAAGCAACAGTGTTCCTGATTTAGCCATGATAAAATATTGGGAGAAAGAAATAGAGGGTTATAGGATCGGTATAGCAAAAGCTAATAAGCGATTAAAACGAGGGAGGTGAACTTTATGCAGATAGTGCCTGTCGACGTTAGTTCTACTTTAAAAACATTATTAGATGAGTTGAAAGAGACATGCCTCGATACTCTAAAGCTTATAAATCAGCTTGAAATCGAACATCTGAGTGAGGAGCAGTTGGAAGAGATTCTTGGAGAATTGTCCGTTTCTGCAATGCACTTAGGAATGCATGCAGATTTTGTTAATGAAGAAATAGATAAGATGGATTAAAAATGATCTTTATTGCAGGCGGGACAGGTTTTATAGGCCAGAACCTCATCCGGGCTCTGAAGGAAAAGGGGCATAGCATAAGGTGCCTTGTCCGCACGCAGGAGCGCGCCTCAATATGCGAGAAAGCCGGCTTTGATGCCGTTGTCGGCGATATAACCGACAGGGAAAGCCTGAGAAATTCCCTTCAGGGGGTCGGGATGGTCGTGCACCTCGTCGGCATTATTGAAGAGAGCGGTAATGCAACCTTTGAAAAGGTGCATGTGGAAGGCACCCGCAATCTTGTTGATGAAGCAAAAGCGGCAAACGTAAACCACTTCTTTTATCAGTCCGCACTCGGCGCATCGCTGACTTCACCGGCGGGATACCAGAAGACAAAGGCAGAGGCAGAGGAGCTTGTCAAAAAGAGCGGGCTGCCGTTCACTATTTTCAGGCCTTCGCTTGTGATAGGCAACAATGACGGTTTTACAACAAGGATTAAAGAGCTGATAAACCTCGGTCCTGTTGTTGTGATCCCGGGCGACGGCAATGCAAGGTTCCAGCCGATATTTGTTGAAGACTGGGTAAAGTGTTTTATGAAGATATTCTCTGACGCATCACGCATCACGCATCACGCATCACGGATTTACGA
>CAKKPH010000227.1 GCA_919901585.1 Thermodesulfovibrionales bacterium
TCTTACTTCCCTGTCAAAGAGAATTTCCGCATGATTGACCCAAAAATTATAATGCTCATCAGCCCAGTCAAGTCTTGAACTCCCGATTGATACAAGGCCGTCGCCGAGCCCCTTTTTCATCTCATCAGGAAGGCGTCCGGGAGGTATCAGCTTCTCAAAAATATCGGGGATCCCGAAAACCCTTTGTGGCTTGTATATGGATCTCTTTAATCCATTGCTATCTCCGGATGTCTCGTCAGCAACTGCCCTGTAGGCAGAGACAAGGGTTGGGTCTTTTCCCCCAATCGAGATGTAATATACTCCATTAACCCTGCAATCGTCAATGGATTTGAAAAAGTCAGAATCAGGGAGCAGCTCCTTGACAGCCTTGCTTGCAAGGAAATCCATGACCTTTTTGACTGTGAAAGGGAGGGTCCCCTTTTGGGGCTCTCCTATCAAGCGGCTTACAAGGGAGCTAAAGGGTTTCAGGTAATCTGCCCACTGGGCCATTCTGCTTCCCTTATGAGGGGTTGCGAGGGTTATAAGGCATTTGGGCATCTTGCCCCCTCCTGACTTCAGATACTTCCTGCCTATAAGGCCGCCCCTGCTGTGGCCTATTATAATCATGCCGGACCTGAGGTACCCTTCCAGCAAACCAACGATTTCAATAAGCTCGGATACGGCAACATCTATGCCTGCTGATGGCCTTTTCTGGCTCCACGTTATAACAGTGTAACCCCTCGCGCTAAGGTCATGATACAGGGTGCTCAGGCTGCCGGAATACCTGCCGAAGAATATCTTTGAGCCTTTTTCTACGGATATTCTTATATCATCATCGTCATGGATAAGCAGTTGTATCGGGAACCTGCCTCCGAGTATTTTTGTGTCGTCAGGCGTTTCCCATACACCCTTGTCCATCCCAAGGCCTTGCACAAAGATTATAGCAGGCTTGTCCTGATCACCCTCAATGACCGACAGATCATAATTCACCGCCTCTGAAATATAGCATAATCCTATAAGAAAATATTATGAATCAGAACTCTTTTTTTATTTGACAATTTCGACATCAAGTGTTATAAAAACCTATCCCCGAGACTCTCTAATTTACGGAGGTATACTTATGAGATTAGGCGTCCTTGTAAGCGATTTCAGGAATGTTGATGACACTCTCTCCAGGCTAAAGGCCGATAAACTCGGACTCATTCTTGTCGGCAATGGGGTGTACCTTGCTGCAGTAAAAGAATCCGGCAAACCCTCACAGGTGCTCGGCATGTCACCGGATATATACGCCCTTACAGAAGACCTCCAGACCAGGGGTTTTTCTGATGCCGATGTCGACAAACGGGTTAAGACTATAACTTACGACGGGCTCGTTGACTTGATATTCAATGATTATGAAAAGGTAATCTGGATATAGGAGGATAGTATGGGAAAGCTGACCATAGGCTGTTTTTCATCACTTGTCGGTTCACTCTCTCTCGATTTTGCTGTTAAACTGGCCAATACTGCCATAAAAAAGGGCCATACCGTTGATTTCTGGGTATCCGGTAATGCAACAATGCTGTCAAAAAAGGGCCAGAGGGCATTTAAGGACTACTCTGCCCTTATGAAGATTGTGCAGGAAATGACAGCAACAGGCAAATTCCAGATAACAGCCTGCGAGGCATGTGCAGAGGCAAGGGGTTATCACAAAGAGGACACCCTTGAAGGTTTTAAGAGACACAGCATGGACTGGTATCTCGCAAGCTCTTTCAGCGCTGACAGGGTTCTTCATATAGGAGGTGATTAATATGGCGACAAAGAAACTCGCATTTATTGTCAGGAGCATGCCATACAAAACAGAGGCTTCCAGGCTTGCGCTAACCCATGCGATAGCGAGCCAGACCGTTGAGATATACCTCGAGGACGGCGACATGGTAGAGCCTGTTGTCGCATTCATGGGCGACGGGGTACTAAACT
Organism: Thermodesulfovibrionales bacterium; assembly: GCA_919901585.1. Taxonomy (GTDB): domain Bacteria; phylum Nitrospirota; class Thermodesulfovibrionia; order Thermodesulfovibrionales; family UBA9159; genus CAKKPH01. Next base: position 1,939 of record CAKKPH010000227.1, read on the forward strand.
GCCTGAAAAACCAGAATGCAATGGGCATGTATGGTGTTACAAGCATTGAACAGCATCTCAAGAACTCATTATTGCTCGACCTCAAGGTCCTTATATGCAAAGAGGATGTCGAGAGGTTTGGGCTTTCAGAGAGCTCACTTATAATGGACGCTGAGGATATAGGCGGCGAAACAAAGGCAACCATAGTACCATTCAGCGAAATACAGCAGGAGATGGAGACTTCTAACCATCTCCTGTTCTTTTAAGGAGGAGAAGATGGGAGAAATAAGCAGCATGACACCAACAGAGACGCTTGATGTGCTTGGGAGGGTCTGTCCATATCCGTTGGTATTGACCAAGAAGGCTATCGAGAAACTACCCTCAGGGTCTGTGCTCAAAATCCTGTGTGATGCGCCTGCCTCGGCAGAGGATTCAATACCGAGGTTCTGCGAAAAGCAGGGTTTAAAGTTCGAGTCAGTAAAGCTCGCAGACATGTGGGAGCTTTATATACAGAAGCCATAAGAGATTATACTCATAGGATGAAAAAAGGGGATGCAGGACTGCATCCCCCCCCCCTTTTTTTTAGATTTCAGTGTTGGTGGCCCATGGCCAAAGTATCTGTCCTTAGCCCCTTTTAGTGGTCTATCTCTATTCCTGCGGTCTCTTCCCTGACCGTTACGGCAATCTTATAAAGGGCTGTGAGTATGAAAAAGCCTACAGCCCAGACACCAACCGTTATCACAGTCTCTGGGAAGGTTGGCCAGTACTCTGTCACTCTTTCGAACGGGTTGGGCACAAAGCCTCCAATAACGAGGCCGAATCCCTTGTCTATCCAGAGGGATATAAATAGCGCAATACATGCAAAAACGAGTTTGCCTTCAGACCTTCTCCATGCAGGGTTGATCAGGAGCACAAGCGATACAACCGCAAGGATGCTTGATGTCCACATGAGCGGCACAAGCTTGTTGTGCCCTTCAAGCCCTGCATAAAGGTATTTAAACGGATGCATGTGCCCGGGTATCTGGCTGTAAAATGCAGTAAAGAACTCAAGGCCGAGGAAAAAGACATTCGCAATCATCGCATATGTGACTATCCTGCCTATCGCCTGAATAGGCTCTCTGCCCGGATCAAACCTTGAAAACTTTCTTACCAGCAGCGCCAGTATAATAAGCAGCGCGGGGCCGCCTGCAAACGCGGATGCGAGGAATCGCGCTGCCATTATTGCAGTAAGCCAGAAATGCCTTCCTGGCAGGCCAGCATAGAGAAACGCTGTAACTGTATGAATGCTGATAGCCCATGGGATTGAAAGATATATCAAGGGTTTTACCCATGAAGGAGGCCTTACACCTTTCCTGTCAGAGCTGAGCGTCATCCATCCTATGATTATATTCAGGGTTAGGTAACCGCCGAGCACCACCGCATCCCAGAACATCACTGAATTAGGAGTTGGATGGAGTATCACGTTCATGATCCTCATCGGCTGTCCCATGTCGACAAAGATGAACAGCATGCACATGGTCACAGCAGAGACCGCGAGGAATTCGCCGAGTATTACTACCTTGCCGAATTTCTTGTAGTCATGGAGGTAGTACGGTATAACGAGCATCACCGCTGAAGCAGCCACTCCGACGAGGAATGTAAACTGTCCGATGTAAAGGCCCCAGGAGACATCCCTGCTCAGGCCTGTGATACCCAGACCATTCTTAAACTGATAGAGATATGCTATAAACCCTGCCCCTATCAGCAGAAGCAGGAAGAACATCCATGTCCAGTATCTCGGGCTTCCCTTCAACGCCTTTTCAAGCATTGCTGCCACCTCCTATTATGTAGTAAACGCTTGGCTCTGTCCCGAGTTCGGGTTTCCGCCTTATTGTATAATGCCTGCTCAGGAGCTTCCTCACCTCAGAGTTCGGGTCATCCAGGTCTCCGAAGGCCATAGCGCCGTTGGACACCTCAACACACGCAGGCTGAAGTCCTTTTGCCAGCCGTTCAAAACAGAATGTGCATTTTTCGACAACACCTATAGTCCTCGTGGGATATTCAGGGTTCGGATCTTTGATAAACGGTCTCGGGTCTTTGTAATTAAAGCTCCTCGCGCCGAACGGGCATGCTGCCATACAGAACCTGCAGCCAATACAGCGGTGCATGTCCTGCATAACGATCCCGTCCTCTCTCTTGAATGTCGCCTTTGTGGGGCAGACCCTCACGCAGGCAGGTTTTTCGCAGTGGTTGCAGAGTAGTAGAAATGGTTTATGTTTCAGGCCCTCAGACATGTGCTTGCTCTCCTGCCCCGGGAAGGTATGCTCAAAGGTATCAGTCCATATCCACTTGATCTCGTCTTTCGGATTTCCCAAATCAGGCACATTGTGAATACTATGGCATGCGTTTATTACCCTCTTATAGTCTTCCTCTGTCTTGAACCTGCTTAAATCAATCACCATAGCCCAGTGTTTTGCCTTAAGTGCCTTTTCATCCAGCACTACATGTGAGGCTTCAA
>CAKKPH010000228.1 GCA_919901585.1 Thermodesulfovibrionales bacterium
AAATCCCTGTAGAGGCTCACCACCTCATCGATAATGTCACGGAGCCTTCTCGGCGCTTTGTTTATCTCAGGCATCTTGCCGAAACGGGTGAATTCGTCAACAAGCCTCCTAAGGCTGTCGACCTCCTTGATTATGTTTTTCGTTGACCTCACAAAGACTTGCCCAAAATCCTCATCCCTGTTTTCCCATTTCTTAAGCATCCTCTCTGTCGAAAGTTTGATAGGAGTGAGAGGGTTCTTGATCTCATGAGCGATCCTCTTGGCAGCATCCTGCCACGTCAGGGCCTTTTCCGCTTTAACCACATCAGTAAGGTCGTCAAAGACAACGAGTATCCCGAGATAGTCTGTGGCTTCGTCCCTCAGGCCCATTATCGAGATGCGGAACATCTTCCTCATGCCGGCTACTGTTGTCCAGACCTCCCTCTCCTCACGCTTTAAGGTCTCGATCTTTATTCCGTGTATCAGTTCGTGCAGCGCGTCAGACTTAAGCAGCCTGAGTATCTCCCTGTAGCTCTTGTTGACCATCTCATCAGGAGAGACGTTCAGTATGGAGCATGCAGCACTGTTTATCGTTGTTATATTGCCCTGTGAGTTGAGAAATATGACACCGCTCTTTATGTTCTTGAGTATGTTCTCGAGAAAGAGCCTTCTCCTGTTTGACTCTGAGTATGCCTCCTGAAGGGATTCCTTGCCGTCCTTCAGTTCTTTTACCATGTGGTTAAATGAATTTATAAGCAGCCCTATCTCGTCATTCCTCCTGATGCCTATGTTCACATTGAGGTTGCCTGCTGCGATCTCTTCTGTTGCCTGCGCAAGGTTCTGTATAGGCTCTGTAATGGTCCTCGCAATCCTCAGGGATATCCAGATCGCCATGAATATCACGATAAGAGTAAAGAAGCTAAGAAATAGCAGGTAGTTCAGCTTCAGGGGCTGCTTCCATGTCTCGAGCCTCACATACTCCTCGTAGGCGTTTTTTATCTTCTCGACATTCTTCGTTATGCCGACTGGTATACGAGATTCAACAATAATGACACTCTTTATCTTAACCCCAGACATCTCCGGGACTACTGCCCGGACCAGATCACCATCTGGGCCTGATATGATCTCTATCCCCTCCCTGCCCTCAAATGCCTCAGCCATAACGTCCGAGGGGTTTTCAGGAACCTCTTTCAGCCGTAAGACCGAATATTCCGGGGGGATCGCGCCTTTTGACATCAGGGTCTTTGCAGCATTCAGGGTCTTTTCCCTTTCTGTCTCATATATGACCTTTGCTATATCGAGAGTGCTGTCAATCGGCTGTCTGAACTGCGGGGTGAACCACCGGTCTATATAATTGGTAACAAGGCCGCTCGCACCCAAAAACAAGAGGGCAGAGGGTATGGATATCAATATCACAAAGATGGTTACGATCTTTGTCTTGAACCTCGAACCGAGTATCTTCTGTTTCCTTTCGAGATATAGCCTCGTCAGCGCCTTTATAACAAAGAATATCAACGTGAGGAGAGCAAATACATTCAGGTTAAAGAGTATGAGGAGGAGAATCTTTGTGGTAATAGAGAGGGTCTCAAGCCTGATGAAATGTATAACCAGAGAGGATACAAGGATAATGACAAGCAACAGGCCTGAAAATATGTAGACAAGCTTTTTCATTTCGCAGCTCCGGCCCTAAAGACCAGGGAATCTTTGGTAATCCTGAAGTCGTTTTCAGGGACAAAAAAGAGGAGATAGCCTATTACCGGAGGAAGCTTTCTGATGCGGGATTCAATGCTGACCCTCATAAAGTAACTTGCAGGCTCTATGTCCATTACATTCAATAAGCTAAAGTTCCTGATATTCAGCGTCCAGTTCAGCATTGACTCAAGGTCCCTGAACCTCTTTTCTATGATCGTTGCTCCGTCAAAGGAGGTTGCGATATACTCTTTTCTTATGGGGTCACTCTTTAGGGTCCTTACAATTTTCCTGCCCGATATAAATTCATCAGGCCATATATTCCATACCTTGAAGAGGTCGATGTAAAAGGTGATCTCCTTTGATATGCCGCGTTTGAGGTCATTTGTTCCTTTCTCGTCCATTGTTAAACCGGCATTTACCACTATCTCGTTATTTATTATCTGGACATCAGGGCCAGTGACCTCTGCCCCATAAGAACTGAGCGGCAGGAACAGCATCAGGATTATCGAAAAACAGAGTATTTTTCCGCTCATTTAGGGCTTAACATCTCCGGAGAAATTTTTTTCATTATAACATATAAATAACGGTCTGTTATTCTGTCCGGTGGCGTATAAAAACGCTGTAATGTTAATATAAAATCTATGAAACTCCTGCTTTTTGATATAGACGGCACCCTGCTCGATTCAGGAGGGGCAGGCACAAAGGCGATGAACCTCGCATTTGAAGAGGTCTTTTCCATTCCCGATGCCTTTAACGGGATCGACATGGCAGGGAAGACCGACACCCAGATAATGAAAGAGGGCATGAAGAGACATAATATCAGTTCTGATAACGGCAGGCTTCCATCCCTCTGCAAAAGCTATATAAGTCACCTTCTGCATGAGATAAAGAATCCAGCAAAGCACCTTAAGCCCGGCATAGTCAGCACTCTCGACTCCTTAAGGGCAATAAAGGGTCTTTATCTTGGGCTGCTGACAGGCAATATCGAGACTGGTGCGAGGATAAAACTGGACGCCTTTGGCCTAAACAGCTATTTCAGTTTCGGCGCCTTTGGGAATGACCATGAGGAAAGGAACAGCCTCCTCCCTGTTGCAATAAAACAGTTCCGCTCCCTCTACCAAAAAGATGCCTGTTACACTGACTGTATAGTTATCGGCGATACGCCGAGGGACGTTGAGTGTGCAAAGGTCCACGGCGCCCTTTCTGTTGCGGTCGCAACAGGGCCCTACTCTTACAAAACCCTTGTCAAATCGGATGCAGACATGGTTTTATATAACCTTCTTGATTACAATCTTACAGAACTTATGGAGGGGAAAAAATGGCTGAGCTAATGGATGGGACAAAACTTGCTGAAGATATTAAGGCAAGCGTAAGGGTTGAGGTAGAAGCATTAAAAAAGACCGGGTTAAATGTCGGTCTTGCAATTATGCTTATCGGAGACAACCCTGCATCAAAACAATACTATTACGCAACCCTTAAGGCTTGCAAAAACGTAGGGATAATCCCGCACGAATTCAGGTTTTCCGACGATATATCAGTAAACGAGATACTGAATACCATAAACTTCATTAACTCTGACGAGAAGATCCACGGCCTCCTGATCCTATTTCCCATACCGGGAAGGATGGATGCGAGGAGGATAGTGAATGCCCTATCTCCTGAAAAAGATGTTGACGGCCTCGGTGCCATATCTGTCGGCAGGCTCTCTGCTGAGGAATCGATATTCCAGGTAACAGACCGTTCAAAGATCAGCACCGGCACGCAGGAGGGCCATGTTACAATACCGACCTTTTCCGGTTTTCTGCCCTGCACACCCTTTGGTGTCATGAGACTGCTCGAACATCACAATGTCAGCATGAAGGGGCGCCACGCCGTCGTCATCGGCAAGAGCCTTGCCGTTGGAAAGCCTCTTGCCCTGATGCTCCTTTACAAAGAGGCGACAGTGACGGTCTGCCACAAGGAGACGCACGACCTCGCCTATTTCACAAAACAGGCTGACATTGTCTGCTCAGCAACAGGAAGGACAAACCTAATTACAGGAGACATAATAAAAAATGGCGCAGTCGTCGTTGATATAGGGATAAATGTGCTCGCTGACGGAAGGATAGTCGGTGATGTAGACTTTGATTCTGTCTCAAAGAAGGCATCCCTAATAACACCTGTGCCCGGAGGAGTCGGACCTGTTACTATCGCAATCCTCCTCGAAAATACCCTCAGGTCTGCACAGAGGAAAGAGTTCCTTAAGAGCTCCTCGATACTTACGCTCTGATCTATTCTACAGGCTCTATATGAACAACGATATCCGCAACAGAGTGGAATCCGGCCTTCAGTGCGGATTCTACCTTGTCCGCTATTGCATGTGCGTCCTCGACTGAGATCGAACTATCTACAAGGATGTGCAGGTCAAGGAATATTGAGCTTGCTGTACCGCGCGTCCTGATACCATGACAGCCTTTTACGCCATCGACGCTGTTCACAACGTCTTCAATAGAAGCAGTATCTATACGTACAGTGTCGACGAGGATGTCTGAGGCGTGCCTTAGTATGTCGAATCCTATCTTCCCTATAAGGACAACTATCACTATCCCGACTATTGCATCTGCACGGTGGTAGCCAAGCCGGTAAAACACGAGACCTATGATAACAGACAGGGAGACGAGTATATCGCTCTGGGTATGCTTTGCGTCTGCAGCCAAAAACTCGCTGTTGAGTTCCCTGCCCTTTCTCGATTCATACAGAGCGACCACGATATTAACTGCCATCGTAATGAGCATAACTAAGAAACTGATTGCGGTCACC
>CAKKPH010000229.1 GCA_919901585.1 Thermodesulfovibrionales bacterium
GAGAAGGAATATTCCATAATACCGCATATCCTGCTCGAGACCATATCGAAATATTACGGCTACAGGAGAGGGTTGATTGCAGGATGATTGAGTTTATAAAGTTCATAGAAAAATTCCGGCAGGTGGCCTGCCTCGTAATAATAGACCTCCTTGCCTTCTATACCTGCACTACTATTGCATGGGCATTCAGGTCAGAGGTCGCCATCTCTTTTGTTCCGGATATCCCTGTCTTTATCTTCTCATATACATATTTTATCTTATTATGGTGGATACCTATCATATATATATTCTTTCTGTTCTATGAGAAGCTCTATGACAATAACCTGCCTTTCTGGGACGAGACAAGGAACATAGTCAAGGCGATATCCCTTGCAACACTGACGATAATGGCGATCGTTACTCTCGGCAAGATGAGCGACAGGGTCTCAAGGCTTGTACTGCTCGCCATGTGGACTTCCTCCATCTTTATATTTCCTCTGTTCCGGCTCTGGGGCAAAAAGATACTCTACAAAGCAGGGATATGGAGGGAAAGGGTTCTGATACTCGGAGCAGGGAACTCAGGCAGGCTCGTAATGGAGGGGATCGGGAGGGAAAAACATATGGGATATGATATCGTAGGGTTTCTTGATGATGACGATGCAAAAAAAGGGACCTTTATAAACGGCAGGAAGGTATTCGGTAAGATCAAATACTTTCCGAGATATCTCAACAGGCTCAGGATCAAGACAGTTATAATCGCCATACCTTCACTCACCTCCGAAAAACTGTCAGAACTCACCTCGAGCGTCCAGAGCTATGCAACAAATACAATGGTTATACCTGACATCAAAGGCATAGCACTGCTTAATACAGAACTCCTCCATCTCTTTTACGAAGAGATATTCCTGATGAGCATAAAGAACAACCTCAAGTCGTTAATAAACAGAATTATAAAGAGGCTCTTCGACATATCTGTAAGCATAGCGTCCATGCCCCTTGTCCTGCCTGTTATAGGATTTTTGGGTCTGATAATCAAGATGGAGTCACCGGGCCCTGCCATATACGCCCATGACAGGATCGGCAAGAACGGGAGAATTTTCAGATGCTACAAGTTCAGGACAATGCAGAAGGGCGCTGAAGAGAAGCTCAAGGAGATACTTGACAATAATGAGCAGTTCAGGCTTGAGTGGGAAAAGAACTGGAAGATAAGGGAAGACCCGAGGACTACAAAGACAGGCCGCTTCCTGAGAAAGACCTCCCTTGATGAACTCCCCCAGATATTCAATGTAATCAGGGGAGACATGAGTCTTGCAGGGCCAAGACCTTACCTTCCGAGGGAAAAAAACGACATAGGGAAAAACTTTCAGATAATATGCAGTGCAAAACCCGGGATTACAGGCCTCTGGCAGGTCTCCGGCAGGAGCAATACAGACTATGAATACAGGGTCAAGCTCGATTCCTGGTATGTGATGAACTGGTCTCTCTGGCTTGACATTGCGATAATGTTCAAGACTGTCAGGGTGGTCTTTAAGATGGACGGAGCATATTAGCCTCCTTTTTGTGCTATAATTATGGATGACTGTTTTAAATAAAGAAATCGAGCAGTTACAAGCAGAAGACCTCCCGAAGGTCCCTTTTGTCCTTAACGGGATATCATCCCGTTTCATCCGCGAGAACAGGGTTGTCCCTCTCGAGATGAAGAAGAATACCCTCAAGGTTGTTATGGCAGACCCCAATTGCAGGGATATTATCGACGCCCTTAGAGTCGCTACGTCAGCCGAAGTCGTTGTTTGCAAGGCAGACAGCACTGTCCTGGACGAGTACATATCCAGATTCTACATACAGGAGTCACAAAACATAAACAGGATAATCGAGGATATCGGTGAAAGAGGCGCAGACTTCCTGAGGGACGAAGAAGAGGATATAGGCCACCTTAAGGACCTCGCATCAGAGGCCCCCATAATAAAGCTCGTCAACTTCCTTATCACACGGGCTGTCGAAAACAGGGCCAGCGATATTCACATAGAACCATTTGAAGACGAGCTCAAGGTTAGATACCGTATCGACGGTGTCCTGCACAATATAGAGTCGACCCCTATAAAACTGCAGGCTGCAATTGTTTCGAGGATAAAGATAATGGCTAAGCTGAACATTGCTGAGAGGAGACTGCCTCAGGACGGCCGTATAAGATTAAAGGTCAGCGATCATGAGATTGACCTCAGGGTCTCGACAATCCCTGTCCTGCACGGTGAGAGCGTGGCTATGAGGATACTCCGCAAGGAAGGCGTTTTAGTTAACCTCGACAAATTCGGTTTTCCTCCGGCAACGCTCAATTCCTTTAATCAGCTTATCAAGAAACCTAACGGCATAATACTCGTGACAGGCCCTACAGGAAGCGGAAAGACAACCACCTTATACGGAGCACTGGACAAGATAAACTCTCCTGACAGGAAGATAATAACTGTTGAAGACCCGGTTGAATATCAGATAAAGGGCATAAACCAGATACAGGTAAGGCCGCAGATAGGACTTAATTTCGCCGGAGCACTCAGGCATATTGTGCGACAGGACCCCGATATTATCCTTATAGGCGAAATAAGAGACCTCGAGACAGCAGAGATAGCTATACAGTCTGCACTTACAGGGCATCTCGTCTTTTCGACATTACACACCAATGACGCCCCGAGTGCAATAATGAGACTGCTCGATATGGGGGTCGAGAATTTTCTCCTATCATCCACAGTAAGGGGTATACTTGCACAGAGATTGCTGAGGGTAATCTGCCCTGATTGCAGGGAGAGGGACCTCTCGGCTGCTGATAAAGAAGAGCTCTCTATCCTCGGCATCAACAGAGACATCCCCCTTTACACAGGAAAAGGGTGCGAAACATGTTCTTACACAGGATATTACGGCAGGAACGGGATATTTGAGCTGCTTGTTATCGATGATGATATACGCAAACTTATACTTAATAATGCTGACTCAAACCAGATAAGGGAAACAGCGAGGAAGAAGGGGATGAGGACATTGCTTGAAGACGGCGCTGAAAAAATAAAGGCAGGCATTACAACCCTTAGTGAAGTCCTCAGGGTCATACAGGAGGCTTAAATGCCTATCTTCTCCTACAGGGCTACCACAATGGACGGCTCGATCCTCGAAGGGGTCATTGATGCATCCGACGAAAAAAAAGCCCTCGATATCCTCAAAAACAAGGGTGTCATTCCGCTTAAGATAACCACTCCCCGGACAGGCGTAAGAAGGGAATTAAGGCTCAGGTCTCAAAAAGGCGACATCCTCACATTCACAACAGAACTCTCCGAACTTTTGAGCGCAGGATTGCCTCTCGACAGAAGCCTGAACATACTCTCTGATATAACCGGCAACAGGGAGATGAAGGGCATCATACAGTCGATACTCAAGTCAATAAGGGAAGGAAGCTCTTTTTCAGATGCCCTGCTCAGACACCCGAAGACCTTCCCAAGCCTTTATATCAATATGGTCAGGGCAGGCGAGGCAGGAGGCGTTCTGGAGGTAGTGCTCGAAAAGCTTAATGAATACCTCGAGTCTTCAAAGGAGCTTAAGGAACATGTTGTATCTTCTATGGTCTATCCGTCGATTCTCATACTAACAGGCGGACTTTCGATAATCGTCCTCCCGACATACGTGCTCCCTAAATTCACCGTAATATTCGCTGAACTCGGAAAGTCTCTGCCTTTACCCACTCAGGTGCTCCTCGGTTTTAGCAATACCCTTAAGTCATACTGGTGGGTTATCTTGCCGGCATTCATATCTCTCTGGCTTGCATTAAAGAACTACATTAAAACAGAGACAGGCAGGGTGCAATGGGATACACTGAAACTGAAGATAGCCGGTGATCTGGTCAAAAAGCTCGAGACAGCAAGGTTCTGCAGGACACTCGGCACTCTCCTTAAAAGCGGAGTTCCCCTCTTGCAGGCCCTCAGCAACTCAAAGGATGTCATAAATAACCGTGTGATCTCATCAGCGATTGATGCTGTCTCAAAGGGCGCAAAAGAGGGCAAGGGGATAGCAATACCCTTGTCTGACTCAAACGTCATGCCTTCACTTGCCATATCCATGATAAAGGTCGGGGAAGAGACCGGGCAGCTCGATAATATGCTATTAAAGGTAGCGGTCACATATGAAAAGAGCATAAGGGTGGCGATAAAGAGGTTCATAAACATCATTGAGCCTGCAATGATAC
>CAKKPH010000230.1 GCA_919901585.1 Thermodesulfovibrionales bacterium
AACCTGACGCCAGAGGAGTTTCTTGCCATCCTTGAAGGCAGGCTTGTCAAGAAATGGCCGGACCAGGCCTTTTGTGTGGCGCGCCTGCTTGAGAGCGTTAACTGGTTCAAAATTGTTGAGGTAATTGCTCCGGTGCAGCTTTGCGGATTTTGGACCGAAGATGCGAAAAGAAAAGTCCGGTTTAAACCGCTCAAGGAGGGGATGGACTTTGCATGCAGAATATTACAGTCTCCTGGACACTGAGGTCAAATGGATTAATCCTGTTGCATCATCCACTATTAAGCAATACCTCACAGACATAGCCCTGGCCATAGTTAAAGGCACTCTGTAACCGCCCTTCTCTTTTCCAAAGACGGAAATATTTCAGAAATATTTCTTTTATCGCTTTCCCTCAATTCCTGCGTTATGCTGTAAACATGAACAGGAAACTTTACCTTGTGGCCTATGACATCAGCGACAGCCGGCGGCTTAACAGCGCGAGGTATCTGCTTAAGGGATACAGCACCGGAGGCCAGAAGTCGGTTTATGAGTGTTTTCTGACAGACGGTGAATTGGGCTATCTGACAGGCATACTCGGAAGGCTGATTCTCGCAGAGGAAGACCGGGTGCATGTCTTCACTATGGACGGCAGGAGCACGACACATACGCTCGGCATCGCCCTTCAGCCCAAAGACCCGGAGTATTTCTATATAGGATGAGAAATAGGCAGGAAGTTGGGAAGCTGGGAAGTTAGGAAATCTTTACTTCCGCACTTCCTAACTTCCGCGCTAATTGCATGGGAACACTTTACATAGACAGAAAAGACCTCCATATCAAGCTTGACGGCAGCGCCCTTGCCTTCTATGCCGGCGGCGCGCGGGAAGGCATTGTCCCTATTAACCCCCTCAAGAGGGTCGTTGTTGTCGGCAATGTCACCTTAGAGACGCCTGTTCTCCACAGGCTTGCAGACGAAAATGTTTCGGTAGTCTTCCTTTCAGGCAAACGGCTCAGGTTCTGCGGGATGCTTCACGGCAGACTGCACAATAACGGGTTGCTGAGACTGAGGCAGTACGAGAAGTCGCAGTCGGCCTTCAGTATAGAAATAGCGAATGACATTGTGAGGCGGAAGATTACCAAACAGACGGAACTGCTTCGTGATGTAAAGGACAAGAGGCCGGACCTTGGGCTGAAGCTTACTGCCGCAATAACCACTCTCTATTGTGTTCTCGAAACACTGAGCAGGGCGCACCATGATGTTGTGACCCTTGTAGGCTATGAGGGAGGGGCATCGGCGTCTTTCTTCTCAGCATACGTGACCATGTTCCCTGATTCCCTTGATTTTGAAAAGCGCAACAGGAGGCCGCCTGAAGACCCGGTGAATGCCATGCTCTCTCTATGCTACACCATGCTGCATTACGAGATGGTACGAGAGATAGAAGTCATAGGGCTTGATCCGACAATCGGCTTTTATCACCAGTTTGAATACGGCAGGGAATCCCTTGCCTGCGACCTTATAGAACCTTACAGGCCTGATGTTGACAGGTTTGTTTATGAGCTGTTCAGGGACAGGGTGTTCACTGTACGGGATTTTTCCGAAGATGACGAGCGGCCCGGCTGCTACCTCAAAAAGGGTAGCAGAAAGAGGTTTTATCCGCTTTATGAGGAATGGGCAAAGGCTATGAGACCATTATGGACTGAAGAAGTCAGGACTCTGGCAAGGAGGGTTAATGGAGAAGAGCCTTTATCTGAATGAAAGCAGAGGGTTGGAAATATTAAGAGACGGGCCCTCCATATGGATCAGGCAGGAAGGCAAGGCAGGAAGGAGGATACCGGCCCGGCTGATAGGCAGGGTGGTTATAATAGGAAATCTGAAACTGGAAGCCGGCGCAATCACGCTCTTTACTGAGAATGACATCCCGGTAACCTTTATGAACATGAGGGGCGAAGAGACGGCCGTCACAATCCCGTATAATCATAATCTCCCCCGTCATTATGAAGAACAAAAGATTTTTCTTGAAACTGAGAATAATATACAGCGGGTTAAAAACTGGATATTCGCAGAGAGAAGGCTGCTTCAGCTTGAGACAATGAAAAGGCTTTCAAAAGGTGCCGCAGCGGTGTTTACCTCAAAAGGCTTCAGGGAATCCGATTATCAGCGCTTTATTGACGCTTACATAAAAGGAGGGCAGGAAAGCTGGAAGATTGTAAATGGCGTTGTTAGTAATCTATTCAGGGAAATGATTATCGGAAGCCTTATAGAGGCAGATCTCGATCCGCACATGGGGGTCCTCCACCGGCGGCATAATTTTGGCCTCGTGCTTGATATATGCCATATGATGGGCGCGGCAGAAGACCTGCAGTCCCTTCAGTTCCTTAGGCTCTGCAAGGACAAGGCATACATGCTTAAAAGTCAGCAGGGCCAGTCCGTTACAAAAGAAGGTATGAAGGATATCATCCACAGGTTTGAAAACAGGAGAAAGGCGCTTTATGAGACCCTCGGCAGGATACTTGATGACCTGTTTGAGCTTATGCGGGAGATGAGGACATGAAGGCCAACTATCTTGTATGCTACGACATCCGGGATGCTAAGAGGCTCTCAAGGGTCTTCAGGCATATAAAGCAAAGGGGGGTGCATCTCCAGTACTCTGTCTTTTATTGTAGATTAACATGGGAAGGCTTGGTAAAATTGAAGGAACAATTAAGGTCCATCATAAATGAGAAGGAAGACGATGTCAGGATATATCCCTTGCCCTCAGAAATAAAGGTTGAAATAATGGGCTGCGGCGACCGGGTGCCTGACGGAGTGGATATCTTTTTAGAATGATTATCAGATATCAGAAACTTAATTTTCTTCTTGAGGCCATCGACACCCTCGGCCTGCCGGACTATAAGGGCTCTACCTTCCGCGGCGGTTTCGGCAATGTCTTTAAAAGAGTTGTATGCGCCTTGAAGAGGAGTGATTGCCGGGATTGCCTCTTAAAATCCAGATGCGTTTACGCCTATATCTTTGAGACCTCACCGCCTGAAGCGACTCAGGTAATGGGTATGAATAAATACGAAAAGGTTCCCCACCCGTTTGTTATCGAGCCTCCTGAAGAAAAACAACGCATATATGAACCGGCAGAAAAGCTGGGCTTCGGCCTGATCCTTATCGGCCGGGCCGTGGATTATCTGCCCTATTTCATTTATACCTTTGATGAGCTTGGAAAGACCGGCCTTGGAAAGGGCAGGGGAAAGTACCGGTTATTATCTGTAAAGGACCATGAGAAGCCTATTTATTCCTATGAGGACAAAACTATCAGGACTGCCCCGGTCAGTGAGCAGATATTGCCTGATGCCTTTAGTTTTGGCTCAAGGCTTGAAGAGGTCTCTCTAAGTTTTTTGACGCCTGCAAGGATTGTTTATCAGAGGGAACTGGTATCTGAACTTGATTTCCATATCCTGTTAAGAAGCCTGCTCCGTCGTCTCTGCCTGCTCTATTATTTCCATTGTGAGTCCAGAGAGCCGCTGTGGGATCACAAGCTTCTGATAAGCAAAACAGAGGAGGTTATAACAGGCGAAAGCTCCCTGCAATGGCATGACTGGGAGAGGTATTCAGCAAGGCAGGGTGTGAGGATGAAGCTGGGCGGGGTTGTGGGAAATATAACTTATAAGAACGTCCCTGACGCATTTATGCCTATTCTAAGGGTGGGCGAGATATTACATGTCGGCAAGGGAACGAGTTTCGGGCTCGGAAAGTATGAAATTGGATAAATAGCAGAAATTGACTTGGAGTTATATATGGAATATGATATTTATAAGATTGGGGATCCAAATGGAGAAAATTATAGAAAAGCTAAAAGATTATTTCATTTGTAACGCCAATGAATTGGGTGTAGAGGCAGCCTTTTTATTCGGTTCTTTTGCGCATGGATTTGAAAAAGAAGAATCTGATGTTGATATTGCTGTTGTCTTAAATGAAAGGGTTGGAAAAAACAGGGAGACTGCCTTTGAAGTAATAACAGAATTGTCTTTCAGGATTAGCGCTCTCATAGGCAAGGAAGCGCAGGTAATTTTGGTTGATAAAGATTTTTCAAAGCCTATGCTGTTTTACAATGCGATAGTCCATGGGATACCGATTTTTAT
>CAKKPH010000231.1:0-1945 GCA_919901585.1 Thermodesulfovibrionales bacterium
AGGAAAGATTATGAATGGGCAAGGGAATTTGTCACGACACATTCACTATCCGATAAATGCAAGGTGTTGTTCTCTCCTGCATTCGGGAGTCTTGACCCGCTGCACCTTGCAGAATGGATTTTGGAGGACAGGCTTGAGGTAAGGCTCAACCTCCAGCTTCACAAGTATATCTATGGCCCGGACTGCCGCGGCGTCTGAAGGCTTAGATAAGTCCTGAACTCGTCTTCAAAATTATCGCTAAAAAGGCCCTTCCCAAGGCTTTCATTAATCTCGTCAAGACCCCAATACCTCACCTCGTCGATCTCGTCAATGTTGAACCTGATCATACCTTCATGAGTGCAGCGGTACGTGGTGACAAGCTCTGTTTCGTATGGATTTGTATGCTTGTAAGAGTAGAGGTACTCGACCTCATGTCCTGCAATGCCGAGTTCTTCCTCCATCTCCCTCTTCGCAGACAGGGAGAGCTCTTCCCCTGCGCTGACATGGCCACCTACTGAGGTGTCCCATCTGCCGGGGGCAACGTCCTTGTTCAGAGAGCGCTTCTGGAGCAGCAGTTTTCCTTTTGTGTTGAATACAAGCACATGCACGACCCTGTGGATGAGGGAAGGGTTGCCGTGGATAACAGAGCGCGGGGCAAGGCCTATAACCTCTCCTTGCTCGTTCACTATTTCGAGCTGCTCTTCCTGATCGTCCATCTGGCCTGGCTTATTAAGTAAATTATCCTTGAATTGCTATAATAATAGCATATATGAAGACTATAGCCATAACAACCGGAGACCCTGCAGGCATAGGCCCGGAGGTAGTGCTTAAGGCGCTGTTATCATTTGTTCAGAGGGGAAATGGCTGTTTTATCATAGACGGCATTGAGACATTGCCGGTCATTACAGGTGATGCATCTGTTATCGGAGATGCAATAAAGAGGTTCAGACTGCCGTTTAAGGTGGAAATTATCGAAAATAGTGATGAACATCTCCGCAAGCCGAAAGCCGAAAGCCGCAATAAGAGGAATACCCTCTTCTGCATTGACGCCAGGTCATTGCGTTCCTTTGCAAAGTGCAGGCCGGATGCTGATAATGGTTCTGCCGCAGTCGGTTATATCAAGAAGGCTGTAGAGCTTGCCTTGTCAAAAAAAGTCGATGCAATCGTTACTGCACCTGTCTCAAAAGAGGCACTTAAACTCGCTGGGTATCGGTGGCCGGGGCATACTGAGATGCTTGCAGAGCTTACTGCTGCAAAGGACTTTGCGATGATGTTTTCAGGCGGCCCGCTTAAATTAATACTTGCGACTATCCATGTGCCGCTTATAGACGTCCCGGGGCTTATAACCAGAAAGAGGGTGCTTAAGACAATCCGTCTCGCAAAAAGGGCATGCGACATGCTGATGATAAATAACCCCCGTATTGCAGTGGCGGGGCTTAACCCTCACGCAGGCGAGGCAGGGATACTCGGTAAAGAGGAGTTAAGGGAGATAGCGCCTGCTGTCAACAAAGCAAGGGAGGAGGGTTTGCCGGTTTATGGCCCTTTCCCGCCTGACGTTATTTTCCACAAGGCATACCGGGGCGAATTTGACATCATAGTCTGCATGTACCATGATCAGGGCCTGATTCCGCTTAAGATGATCGCCTTTGACAAGGGAGTGAATGTGACTGTGGGATTGCCTATAATCAGGACATCCCCAGACCACGGGACTGCGTATGATATTGCATGGAAGGGAGTTGCAGACCCCTCGAGCATGATCGAGGCGATAAGGATGGCGAACAGATTGAAGGCAGAAGATTAATACCTGATGTAGCATGCAGGGGAAGGAATATGGTAACTCGTATAATTTGTTGAGATTTTATCTATTTGGTCGCGGACAGTAAAAATTGTATGACATTGCGGGCGGTAAGGGAACGGTTGAGCGGAAACGGGGATGTTGAGCGGAAACGGGGATGTTGAGCGGAAA
>CAKKPH010000231.1:2045-4124 GCA_919901585.1 Thermodesulfovibrionales bacterium
GTTGAGCGGAAACGGGGATGTTGAGCGGAAACGGGGATGTTGAGCGGAAAGGGTGAGATGTGCGCCTCTGCTGTTCAAAGATTGCAAAATATGATAGCATTGCTATACATGCTATCAATAGAGGCGTCTAATGACTTCGCAGATATTGGTAAGAGTTGACAAGGATACAAAGGAGAAGTTTCAGCGCTTGAGCAGGATTGAGCATAAATCCCTCAACGAAAAACTCTGCGAGCTTATGAAGGAGTATGTAGAAGAGCACAATATTGAAAGTGCGATGAAGGGGCTCTGGAGCGAAATCGGAGGTTTCCTGAAGAAGAAGGGCTATAAAGTATCGGATGTGGAAAAGACCATCAGAAAAGTCCGCTCAGGGAAATAAGGGCGGCAATAGACACAAATGTATTCGTTTCCTCATTTTTCGGAGGCATTCCTCTCAAGGTCATTGAATATTGGTTCTCGGTCAGATTGACTCTCTGTGTGTCAAAGCCTGTCCTAAAAGAATATTTTGATGTATTGAGCAGGTTTGAGTTTGAGGACAAGTCTCTCTTATACAGACTGATGTCAGTTTTTGAGAAAAATTTCAATCTCCTGTTTGTAAATAATCCAAAGGAACAGTTGTGGATAAAGGAAGACCCCGCCGACAACAAATTCATTGCCTGCGCCATTGCGCTTAAGGCTGAATATATTGTTTCAGGAGATACTCATCTTAGTTGAAAAATATCGGAAACATTAAAATTGCATCGCCTGCTGAGATGCTCGAATTTTTGGAGGATTAGCTATGCTTAAAATCAACGAAGCAACAGATACGGATTTAAAGGTCATTGAAAGGCTACAGCAACTCGGCTGGAAGCGGGGGGATACCTCGAGCTATCAGTAGGGGTATCCCTTAAGTTCTGAACATCAATTAGTATTTTGAAAAAAAGGTTGCCAAGCAATTACATTTGTAGTATATTGTAAACATATGGAAATTGTTTTTGACTCTTCCACACTGATATTACTGGCAAAAATTGGACTATTAGGGATTGTATCCGAAGATGTTCAAATAATAATCCCTAAAAAGGTAAAAGCTGAATGCGCCCACAAAGATATGTTCGATGCAAAGTTGATTTCTGCTCTTATCAATCATCGAAAAATTGAAGTAGCCGTTGCAAATAAAGAAGCAGTTGACCGGCTGTGCAGGGATTTCAGAATTCATGCCGGTGAGTCAGAAGCGCTTGCTCTTGCATTGAAAAGGCAATTGCCGCTTGCCGTAGATGATTTGCCGACTATAAAAGCATGCAAGATACTAAACATTAAATTTGCAACTGCAATTCACTTTTTAATAAACAGCACCGGAAACGGGAAAATTGACAGGGATATAGCGCTTGTGAAACTTGAAAAGTTGTCCTTGTATGGGCGCTACAAAAAAAGAATAATAGATGATGCCGCTAAACGGCTAAAAGGGGGTAAATAATGTCTGTAATAAGTCTCAGGCTGAAAGACAGGGAGATAAAAAGAATCAACGAACTGTCCAAAATGGGCCATAAGGATAGGTCCACGGTTGCAAGAGAACTAATAGATTACGGATGGGAATTTCTGATGATAAAACTTTACAGGGACGGGAAAATGTCCTTAAGCACCCTTGCATCAAAACTTGAATTGTCCGTAAGCGAGACAATAGACCTTCTGGCTGAATTCGGAGTTGAATCCCCCATAGATTATGACGATTATTTAAAGGGCTTTGAGGCTTTCAAATAATCATGCCCAAATCTTGTGCGAAGGCACAAAGACGGAGCCGAATTATTTCAAGGGACTGAGGTAAGGAGAATCAGCCGAGGCTGGAGCCGAGGATACCGCTGGAAGACAATCTGGAGTTTCAGGAAAGGATGCGGACACTCGAAGGCCAGCGTGCCAACAAACGCTGGGTGCTTTTTGATGCGCAGGATGAGATGGAAAGCTTGATTGAGGAGATAGAGTCTCGAATGAAGCAGCAGATAGGAACTAATGAGTTGTTTACTATAAAATGGAAGATGGTTTTGACGGGGATTTTGATTAAATGTTTGACGCTGACAAAATAAATATTCTTATTAAAGAGGGCGAAGG
>CAKKPH010000232.1 GCA_919901585.1 Thermodesulfovibrionales bacterium
GAAACTCTCAAATATTAGAACAAAGGGGGCTTTAATGGAGGCGCTTAAGAAGAAAGTTATTCCGGGGTCTATTGACCCGAGGTGGAAAAAATCAAGGGTTGTAAAATGGCTCGAGATCGGCGCAATCCCCGCCATCATAGGGATGTGGTTCCCTGATTGGGCAGGTCAGTATATCCATAAGATGTCGGGTACGGCCTATGCCTTCCCTCCGTCCCTGGCCTTTCCTCCTGTTATTGTGTATGTCGGCGCATTGATACTCTGGAAGGCGTGCCTTGAGGGTGCAAAGGATATGGGTTGGCATTACAGGGGGATTCAGATCTCAGGGACACTGGCAGTAGCGTGTGCAGGGCTAAGTGTTGTATCCCACTTCTTTATCGTGCAGGGCTCTGTGGTCGCCTTTGCTATCACAATACTGTTCATCGGACTCGCTGCGTTCTTTGCAACCGGCTTTTTCTGGTTCACTATTGCGAAGGTTGCAGAGATAACCACAGAGACAAGGACAGAGGTGACCAAATACATTGTGCTGGTAGTTGATATCATAGCTCTTTTGCTTGGGGGGATAACAGTAATCTCGATCCTGTCAGGTTCAGAAATCTGGCCGGTCCTGCTGAGGATCACAGTGCTCGCATTTACGATTGCCTTTCTGTTCTGCCGTTATGCTGTATATTGTTACAAGACCCAGAAGTCTATCGGCGCAGATTTTGTAGCTCCGCCTGAGGAACAGTTCTGGGTGTAGTAGGTTTTATAATGATGAAGAATAATGCAAATAAGTTAGCATGAAAAGAGGGGTTAACAATGGAAAGAGAGATCATTGCGACTTTAAGGGCAGCCACGGCCAAGCCTGATTACCTCACGACAGAGAAGTTCGATGCTATGCTTGGAGGTTGGGGCGTTTTTAATCTGGGTGTGTGGGCTGCTGCGAATGTTATTGCCAAAGAGATACAGAAGGGCAAAAAAATGAAACTGGAGGTAACAAACGAGGCCTTCACCGATGTTGATGAGGTAGCCAAAAAGGCAGTAAAAAAATTGATGGACTGCGGTGCT
>CAKKPH010000233.1:0-4933 GCA_919901585.1 Thermodesulfovibrionales bacterium
ATAGGAACGATCTGCTAAATGTTAATCTCTTTTAATTTTGGAGAAGTTGTGATAGAAAATAAAGAGCCAAAAATAGAAGACATAAAGAAGCTGGCAGAGGAGAAGCGCTGTCCTGTCCGGAAGGCCCTTTACTATATGGAAGAGTTTCTGAACGGCCCTATGTGCGGTAGCTGTTACCCATGCTCGCTGGGAAGCTACGAGGCAAAAGTGCGGCTTCAGAACATAATAGAAGGGAAGGGCGTCGAAGAGGACCTCCATGCACTGAAATACATTGCCGAGGAGATGCTCGCAGGTTCCATGTGCAAGAAGGGCAAGGATACCGCTCAATTCATTCTCCAGTGGATCGGCACGGATGTATTCAGTGAACACATAGAAGGCAGATGTCCGGATAGGGAGTGCCTCGCATTCATTGAATACAGGATCATCCCCGAGAAATGTACGATGTGCGGACTCTGTAAGGATGTCTGCACATTTGGGGCGATCTTTGGAGAAAAGGCAAAACCATTTATCGGCGGTTATATGCCCTATAAGATCAGGCAGAAACGATGCACAAGGTGCGATGAATGCATAGGAGTATGTCCCACAGGCGCACTTGTTATCATTGAAGCAACAGGGAGGAAGCCGGTAGGCGTGTAAATAAAGGGGATAGGATTCAGGGTTTCGAGGTTAGCGTTGCATTCAATTCCAAATCCTATCCTCAATATTACTTCTTAAGCAGGAGAAAATATGTCTGATAATGCAAAGAGTGGATACAAGGAGGCAGAACAGATTAGACAATGGGGCAAGTGCTATCTTGACTGGGTAGAGACGTGTTTTGACAGGGCTGAAAAGTTAAAGCCATGTCCAATAGGTGCTAAAGGGGCATGTTGCAAACACTGCCATATGGGTCCCTGCAGGTTTGTACAGGGCAGTGAAGAGAAAGTAGAAAAAGGTGTATGCGGAGCTACACTTGCAACAGTTGCCGCCAGGAATTTTCTCAGGATGGCTATAGCCGGCGCAGCAGCACATTCTGACCTTGCAAGGGAAATGGCCTTTACTCTGCTTGGTGTTGCTAACAGCGAAATAATAGATTTTGTTATATCTGATGTGAAAAAACTTCACCAGGTTGCAAATATTCTTGGAATAAAGATCGACGATAAGTCGCTAAACGATGTAGCACGGGAAGTGGCAGAGATCTTGATCGATGATTTTGGAAGACAAACAGGTATCTTAAGTTATATTAAAAGAGCTCCGCAAAAGACCCGGGAGAGATGGGAGCATCAGGGTATTATTCCACAGGGTATCGATAGGGAGATTGTGGAGGCAATACACCGAACTAATGTAGGGGTTGACCATGAACCTGACAGCCTTCTCCTTTGTGCGCTAAAAGTGTCTCTGGCAGACGGCTGGGGCGGTTCCATGATAGCAACCGATATTGCAGATATTCTCTTCGGCGCCCCACAACCAGCTATATCAGATGCCGGCATTGGAATATTCAAAGAAGATGAGGTCAACCTGATTGTTATTGGACATGAACCAACCCTTGCTAAAGCTATCCTTGATGCAGCTTCAGAACAAAAAATAATTGAATATGCTGAATCTAAAGGAGCAAAAGGGATAACCCTCGGCGATATATTTGGTATGAGGCACGGTATATCTCCTGTAGGCGGATTCACAAACCAGGAGCTATGTATAATGACAGGGATCATTGATGCCGTAGTTGTACATGGTCAGTGCGTTATGCCGACTCTCGTTGAAGTCGCGAACAGTTTTCATACAAAGATAATCACAACCTCTCAGAAGGCAAAGCTACCTGGTGCCTTGCATGTGCAGTACGATGTGCGCAGGGCTAAAGATATAGCCAGAGAAATAATAATGCTCGCGATAGACAACTATCCGAACAGGCCCGGGACAGGTGAAAGGGCAACTGAAAAAATTCCGATGTTAGCAGGTTTTTCTCATGAATACATGGAGGATATGAAGGGCGATGTTCCGGGAACGCTTTTCAGACTTCTGAACAATGCAATTGCGGAAGGCAGAATACGAGGCATAGTCGGACTCGTGGGTTGCGATAATCCACGGGTTCAAGCAACTGGCATTCACAAATATCTTGTTAAGGAATTAATTAAAGATGATGTGCTTATTTTATCAACCGAATGCGGTGCGGCAGCCTGTGCAGTTTCCGGATATCTCGATCCTGAAACCTCACTTGCAGAGGCAGGGCCCGGTCTCAGAAAGGCCTGTAAAGAAATAGGAATACCTCCGGTATTACATCTGGGATCAAGCGTTGACAATTCCAGAATATTAACTATTCTTTCCGCCATGGCAGCGGAAGGTGGCCTTTCTGAGGAGATAGGTGGATTGCCTGTTGTCATTATCGCACCCGAATGGATGGCAGAAAAAGACATTGCTGCCGGGTGTTATTTTGCTGCTTCCGGTATCCCGGTAATTTTAGGGGGTGAGTCGCCGGTTGACGCCAGCGAGGAGGTGTCAGATATTATGGCCATGACTTGGGCTGAAAGGTTTAGAGGTTCGATTTATTTTGAGCCGGATTCTGAAAAAATGTACGCCCTTGCAATTGACTATATCAATAAGGCAAGGGAGAATAGCGGGTTAAAGGAATTTGAGTTTGGAGTATATGGCAATTAGCGTTGCAACAATATACGCCCGAAAGCAATAAAATGCAAATGTTATTAACAGCCTCATAATAGTATGCATGTATAGTGTGTCATTCCCGCTTGTCGGGAATTCATCTTGCATCTAAGAATGATGCTGGACAAGCCAGCATGACAATGTTCAGTGTGTATACTATTATGAGACCCTTAATAATACATTTTTGAGAGGGGATAGTAAATGGAAATAAGTGAGATCGTTGTTGAAGAACAGATAGGCCCCGCAGTGAAAGTATTAAATGAAGATGACGCGAAACGAAGCACCGTAATCCATTTCCTTCAAATGATACAGGAAGAAGAAGGATATCTGTCCCGAAATTCACTTTCCGATCTCTCAAAAAAATTGGGGCTTTCCCTGTCAGAGATATACGGTATCGCAAGCTTTTATAAACAGTTTTACTTTAAGCCGCGCGGGAAGAAAATAGTGAAGGTCTGTATGGGTACCGCTTGTTATGTGAGAGGTAGTGAGAACGTCCTAAATGTTCTTGAAGAAGGTTTTGGTATTAAAAATGGAGAAACAACCGAAGACCTCCTTATTACTCTTGAAACTGTAGGATGTGTTGGTTGTTGCGGGCTTGCGCCTGTTGCAACAGTTAATGACTCGGTAGTCGGAGAGATTGTATCAAAAAAGCCTGACAAACTTTTTAAATTTATCAAAGAGGAATAACAAATGCAAAAGATTACCGGCTTAGAAGATCTGAAAGATTATAGGACTCATCTCAAGGAAAGCTTATTCAAGACCGGCAGGAACAGGGTGAAGGTGTGCTGTGGAACTGCTTGCAGCTCTCAAGGATCTCAAAAGATCGTCCAGGCATTGGAAGAGGAATCCCCAAAGAAAGGGGTGGACGTTGAGGTTGTTCAGACAGGTTGTCAGGGTCTGTGCCAGAAGGGGCCGGTTATGAGCGTAGAACCCTACGAATTTTTTTACCAGAAGGTAAGTTATGAACACGCAAGAGAGATTATTTCCAAGACCTTTTTTGCCGGGGTTCCTGTCAGAAGGCTTCTTTACAGGGAGTCCGCTTTAGATGACCCGAAAGAGAAGATGAATGATCTGCCTTTTTACAAGAAGCAGGCAAGAATTGTTTTGAGAAACAATGGATCGATAGATCCACGAAATATTAATCACTATATTGCAGTAGATGGTTATGCTGCTCTGGGAAAAATGCTGTCAACCATGACGCCTGATCAGGTACTGGAGGAGATAAAGAGATCAAACATCAGGGGTCGAGGCGGGGCCGGGTTTTATACTGGAATTAAGTGGGAATATACAAAAAACGCTCCTGGCAAGTTAAAGTTTGTTGTGGCAAATGGAGATGAAGGAGACCCCGGAGCGTTTATGGACAGGTCTCTTATGGAGGGAGATCCACAAGGCTTGCTTGAAGGCATGATCATATGTGCTTATGCAATTAACGCCAGGTATGGTTTTATATATGTCCGGCATGAATATCCCATGGCTGTAAAGAACCTTAAAATAGCCATTAAACAGGCAGAAGAACTTGGTCTCCTGGGAGAAAACATTCTCGGTACAGGATTTAATTTTGCCGTTCAAGTAAGGGAGGGTGCTGGAGCATTTGTATGTGGTGAAGAGACCGCTCTTATGCGCTCTATTGAGGGTTACCGTGGAACGCCTAGCCCAAGGCCACCTTTCCCTGCAACGGAAGGGTTGTGGGAAAACCCTACAGTGATTAATAATGTTGAGACGCTGGCACAAATACCCTATATTATCTTACAAGGGGCTGATCACTACAATAGAATCGGGACCGAGGGCAGTACAGGCACGAAGGTCTTTGCACTGACAGGCAAGGTCGTAAATACCGGTCTTATTGAGGTCCCGATGGGGATAACACTGAGGGAGATAATATTTGATATCGGCGGCGGTATTATGAACGGCAAGAAATTTAAGGCTGTACAAACAGGAGGGCCCTCAGGAGGATGTCTGTCAGAAGAACATTTAGATTTGTCTGTTGACTATGATTCCCTTAAAAATGTCGGCTCAATGATGGGTTCCGGCGGCATTGTTGTGATGGATGAAGATAATTGCATGGTTAATATAGCGAAGTTCTTTCTTTCTTTTACCCATAATGAGTGCTGCGGAAAGTGCCCTTCCGGCAGAGTAGGTACATACCAGATGCTTGAGATATTAGAAAAAATAACATCAGGCAGAGGTGAAGAAGGAGATATTGAAAGACTTGAAAAAATAGGCAATCTGGTTAAAGCCACTTCATTATGCGGTCTCGGGCAGACAGCTCCCAATCCTGTGCTTTCAACGATAAAGTATTTCA
>CAKKPH010000233.1:4943-5532 GCA_919901585.1 Thermodesulfovibrionales bacterium
GAAGAATATGAAGAACATATTAAAGATAATTTTTGCAGGGCCAATGTCTGTAAGGGCCTCGGTGTTTATAGGATTGATGGCTCGGAATGTTTCGCTTGTGGCCTCTGTAAAAAGGCTTGTGCATATGATGCTGTTCAGGAGACAAAGGAAGGTTTCTATATTGACAGAGATTATTGCACAAAGTGCAAGGCGTGCTATACGGTATGTCCAGTAGGGGCTGTTAAGATCGGCAGCAGGGTAATTCCCTGGGTGGTTCCAGAACAATGTGAAGGATGTGTTGATTGTGTTCATGTTTGCCCTGTTCAGTCGCTTAAAATGTATGAAACAGATAACGAAGGGATTTTCATACCATGGCTGTCAGATCCGGATGCCTGTGTCAGCTGTGGCAAGTGCGCTGCTGTATGTTCGAGTAGCGGTATTTCGCTAACCACTCATGTAAATGATGCAAAACAGAGATTTCTGACAAAGAAGCCAAAGGGAATGATAGAAGAAGAAACGATAAAGAGTTGCAAACATCAGTTAACGGGACCGGATGATTAGGTTTTGACCGGACTAAAACAAAAAATATAGGAGGCGTGTTTATGGCAAA
>CAKKPH010000234.1 GCA_919901585.1 Thermodesulfovibrionales bacterium
CTTTCAGATGCAGCGAGGACCTGTGCCACGTACGCCTGCATCGGGTCGTCTTCCGTCATGTTCATCTGGAGGACGCTCGCGTAGCCTATTATCGCTGTAAGGATATTGTTAAAGTCATGCGCTACTCCGCCTGTGAGCGTGCCTATCGCCTCCATCTTCTGCGACTGCCGGAGCTGTTCTTCAATCCTCTTATGCCCTGTTATGTCCTGCACAGTGCCGGTCATCCTGACAGGCTTACCTTTCTCATCAACCATAACCTCAGCCTCTTCATGCACCATTTTCTCAGAGCCGTCAGGCAGAACTATGCGGTGGTCTATACTATATGGTTTTTTGCTGCTCAGCGCATTATCAACAGAGACCCTGACGAGTTCTGCATCGTCGGGGTGCAGGAAACCCAAAAACATCTCGTATGTCGGCATTATCTCCCTGGGCTCCATCCCAAAGATCCTGTAGACCTCATCTGACCAGTTAAGCCGGTTTTTCGGAATTTCCCATTCCCAGCTCCCGATATGCGCTATCCTCTGTGCATTGGCAAGGCCTGCCTCGCTCTTCCTTAATTTCTCCTCTGAATTTTTTATCTCTGTGATATCCCTCACCATGCTGACAAGCGATATTATCTTACCTTCCGTATCCATTACCGGAGATGTTGTAAGGAGCGCGGGGTATTCGGCTCCGTCCTTCGTGATCAGGTTAATCTCCCCTGACCAGTATCGCTCAAGTGCCTTCTTAAATATCTCCCCGCCCAGACCCTCTGGATTATTGGGTGATATGAATATAGAGAAGCTTCTGCCTACTGCTTCATGCTTCGAATAGCCGAGATACCACATAGCCATGGGGTTGAGATAGGTAATATTGCCCTCGCCGTCCGTGATGAATATCGCGTCATTGCTGCTGTCGAATGACTGCGCAAGCATTGATGCCTGCCTGTAGTTCAGGGCATTCTGGATAGAGACAGCGATAATATCGGACGCAGACCTTAAGAGATCAACTGTCCTCTCAGAGACGCTTCCATCCGGCGGAAGATACAGGCAGAGTACGCCGATCATCTTGTCCATTGATTTGAGAGGCATGTTAATATGCTGGTGGTCCTCCATGCCTTCATATGTCTTAGTATGCCTTTTGTCTCCGGTTATATTGCCGGAAATAAGCGCCTCCCCTTTTCCCGCAACCATCCCGCACATACACTCTCCATATGAGATCCTTGAGCATATTGTTGCCTGCTCCTCGCTGAAGTTGACCGATGAGGCGAGTTTCAGCGTCCTGCTCTCATCATCACAGAGGAATATCGCCCCCTTCTTTTTGCTCATGAGGAATTCAGAGCTCAGGAGCACCTTCATGAACTCATCGAGCATCGCATCGAGAGAGAGCAACGAGCTTACAGCAGCGACCTTGTTAAGCAGTGCAAGGTCTTCGAGTGACTTTTCCTTCTCATCAAAGAGCTCCTCAACCCTCTTTG
>CAKKPH010000235.1 GCA_919901585.1 Thermodesulfovibrionales bacterium
TGGCACTCCTCGAGCCAGTAGCGCTCGCTGACGGCAAGTCCCTCGGCGAAGGGTTGTTTTTTACGAGGTGATTCAGAGGGGGAGGGAACGGAGGTTTGGCGCTTAGCCTGAATCTCCGGGGGAAGAGTGATGGGCTTGGGCGCCGCGGCGGGGCGCGGCCTGCCGCCCCCTTCGCCTTCAAGCGAAGAGCCGCAACCCGAGCAGAAGCCCCGCTCGGACACGTTCGCCGTATAGCAAAACGGACAAAGCACCGTTCCCATATTCCTCTCTCTCTCTACTCTCTCAAAAATGGCGGGGTCGACGGGACTCGAACCCGCGACCTCCGGCGTGACAGGCCGGCGTTCTAACCAGCTGAACTACCACCCCAATCTAGGCCTGCATGGACAACTGTAATGCGCAACGGCCTAATTACGAGGTAATTATTATGAAGTCTTTTGATTTAAAAAATCAAGGGGAGAAGGTTTGATATGAAAATTATCGCAGATATGAAGGTTAATGGGAAGACGCTTATGCTTGTGCAGGGCGACATCACCGGCAGGGATGTTGATGCGATAGTGAATGCTGCTAATTCGAACCTCAAGCACGGGGGCGGTGTTGCAGGCGCTATCGTAAGAAAGGGCGGTCATATAATTCAGGAAGAGAGCGACAGGATAGGCTATGTGCCTGTCGGTAATGCAGCGGTCACAGGCGCAGGAAGCCTGCCGTGCAGATATGTAATACACGCTGTCGGCCCGAGTATGGGCGAGGGTGATGAGGATAACAAACTCAGGAATGCGGTGCTCAACAGCCTTATGCTCGCATCCGGGAAGGGCTTGAAAAGCATATCCATACCCGCGATAAGCTCCGGTATCTTCGGGTTCCCCAAGGACAGGTGCGCCGAGATACTCGTCAGGGAAGCCTTCAGGTACTTGAGCGGGGATACAAAGATGAGCCTTGATCACATAGAGTTCTGCATTTACGATGACCTCACGATGGGTTTCTTCAGGAAGGAGTTCGAAAGGCTCGGTTAGGAGAGCCTGTATCTCCTGAGGCTGGTTATGCCTTCCTCCAGAACGACCTTCAGGAAGCCTGTGACCGGCACAGATATCAGCATGCCGAGTATCCCGAAGAACTTGCCGCCGATAATGACAGCGAGCAGGACGAGCATGGGATGCATCTTTACGCTCCTTGCAACGACGAGCGGCTGGACAATCACGTCGTCAATCATCCTGATGGTTATGAAGGATAGTAAGATTGGAGCTACCAGCGACAAGTCACCCCTCTGCATGACAGATGCTATTACAGAGAGCGTACCTCCGGCAACAGGTCCGAGATACGGGATGAGGTTTGCGAGCCCTGTGAATGCTCCGATGACAATAAAATACTTAAGCCCGAGCAGCCAAAGCGCGAGGGTTGAGAGTATGCCTATTACAACGGCGTCGATGAATTGCCCGCGCAAATAGCTCCCGAGCTGGAGGTCCATCTTGTAGAGGAGGCTCGATATCATCTCAAAATAACGGTTCGGCAGGACCCGGAGAAACTCCTTTTTTATAGCCCTGCCGTCTTTGAGCAGGAAGAAGACCATAAATGGGATGATGACGAGATTCGTGATGAGCGCTGCAACGTCTATGATATGACTGAAGAGCCAGTCACCCAAATATACCATTGTCTTATGGATACCCTCAGTCAGGTCGAAATTGCCGACGCCAAAGAAGGAGAATTCCTCTTTTATGAGGAACTCGATTTTCAGTATCATCTCCTTTGATTTTTCTGAGCTGAATCCTGTCTGGATTGCCGAGATCTCACTTGCGAGCATAGGGAGGAGGAATATGAGGGAAATGCCTGCAGCCAGAAGTATCGAAAAGAATATGATGGCTGTCGCGTGCGTGCGGCCCATCCCGCGCGATTCGAGCAAGGTTGCGAGGGGGTCTATGATATATGCGAGCAGGGCTGCGATTATGATGAGTTTTATGACCCCTATGACAGATACAAGGAAGAAGAGTATGACAGAGATGACGATGAGGACTGGAAGGGCCCTTGCAAGTCTTGCTGAAAATTTTTCCATAATCGGTTCCGGGTCTCTTAAGTTTTTATAGAGAGCTCTTCTTTCAGGGCTTGTATCTGTTCGTTGCTCTTTTTTAGCCTCTCGCCCATGGTCCGCGCAAGACGCAGGAGGACCTTTGTGCCGAGGCGAGGGTTGCGTTCGATCATGTCAAGCATGTCCGGCTGGAGGAAGCAGAGCATCTTGCAGGGTATCTTTACTATTGCTGTTGCTGTGCGGGGAGAGTCATCGAGCAGGGCGAGTTCGCCGAAGAACTCACCGTCATTCAATTCTGCTAAAACATGCATGTCCGGCTCCCGGACGATATCGACCCTGCCGGTTTCTATTATGTACATGCCTGCACCCGGGTCGCCTTCGCGGAATATTATCTCATCATGGTTGTATTCCCTGCGGTGCAGTATCCTTTCTATGGCAGCGAGCTCGCGTCTGTTGAGATCGTCAAATACAGGGATCTTCCTTAGGATATTTATAACAGCCGCATCTTCTTTTATCTTGGATTTGAATATATTGCCCCAGAGGCTGTTCTCGTTTAG
This sequence comes from Thermodesulfovibrionales bacterium, assembly GCA_919901585.1. GTDB lineage: Bacteria > Nitrospirota > Thermodesulfovibrionia > Thermodesulfovibrionales > UBA9159 > CAKKPH01. Next base: position 2,575 of record CAKKPH010000235.1, read on the forward strand.
CATGCCAAAACCTTTCCGGAGTATATCTCCTGTATCCTGTCCTGTATCTCGTCGTGCGTTATGATGGCACCTCCCGGGCGGCCATAGAAGAGGACCTCAGACCTCCCGTTTACCGCGAGCCTCACATCCTCGACCATCTGTCCTGCATTCAGCTCAACAGTGAGGAATTTGACGCCCTTGCCGGAAAGTCTTTGAAGCTCCTTTTCCGGGAACGGGAACAGGGTAATGGGCCTGAACAGCCCGACCTTGAGGCCTGCATGTCTCAGGTCCCTTACAGATGAAGAGGCTATCCTTGCAGCGCTTCCGAATGCGACAACAATGACCTCGGCATCTTCAGTATGGAGCGCTTCATATTTTACCTCAGACTCTTTAATCTTCCTGTATTTTGCCTGCAGCATATTGTTCTTCATCTCGAGTTCACCCTCTCCCATATAAAGGGATTTTATGACATTAGGCGCTCTTCCGGCACAGCCTGTGAGTGCCCATCCCTTTTCAGGGAGAACAGGTCTTATATAAGGTTTAGGGATATAAGGCTCCATCATCTGGCCTATGATACCGTCGCCGAGTATCATTACCGGGGTCCTGTATTCATCTGCCTTATCAAAGGCGAGCATAGTAAGGTCCCATAGTTCCTGAAGGTTATATGGCGCATATACGATCATCCTGTAGTCACCGTGGCCTCCGCCCTTTACAGCCTGGAAATAGTCTGCCTGACTTCCTGAGATATTGCCGAGACCGGGGCCGCCCCTCTGTATATTTACAATCACAGCAGGGAGTTCAGAGCCGGCGAGGTATGATATGCATTCCTGTTTAAGGCTGATGCCCGGGCTGCTCGAAGAGGTCATTGCCCTTTTGCCGCAGGCTGATGCTCCGTATACCATATTTATAGCAGCAAGTTCGCTCTCTGCCTGAATGAATACACCGCCGACCTCATCCATCCGCCAGGACATGTACTCGGGTATCTCGTTTTGCGGGGTGATGGGGTAGCCTGCATAGAAGCGGCAGCCTGCCTGTACTGCTGCCTCTGCTATCACCTCATTGCCCTTCATGAAGACCTTTTCTGTCATGCCAAAAATTATACCATATTTGACAAAATTCAAAACCTTCTTATATGATTTCCTTTTACAATAAATATGAAATTTCAAGACCTTATACTGAAACTGCATGAGTTTTGGGCAGGGAAAGGCTGTCTGCTGCTCCAGCCTTATGATATGGAGGTAGGCGCAGGCACCTTTCATCCGGCCACATTCCTGAGGGTCCTCGGTCCTGAGCCCTGGAATGTCGCTTACGTAGAGCCTTCAAGAAGACCTACAGACGGCAGATACGGCGAAAACCCGAACAGGCTTCAGCACTATTACCAGTATCAGGTCATAATGAAGCCTTCTCCGCCGGAGAGTCAGGATCTCTATCTCGAGAGCCTGAGTTATATCGGCATTGACCCTTCGAAACACGACATCAGGTTTGTGGAAGACGACTGGGAATCTCCGACGCTCGGGGCATGGGGACTTGGCTGGGAGGTCTGGCTTGACGGCATGGAGGTTACGCAGTTTACATATTTTCAGCAGGTCGGAGGCATTGACCTTAAGCCTGTCTCGCTCGAGATAACTTATGGTCTTGAAAGGCTGGCCATGTATCTTCAGGGAGTTGACAATGTGTTCATGCTCGATTGGGGCAATGGCCTGAAATATGGAGACATACACCATGCAGGCGAGGTCGAGTTCTCGAAATACAACTTCGATTATGCGGACACAGACCTCCTGATGAAACAGTTCGAATACGCTGAAAAAGAGGCGAAGAGGCTCAACAGCCTCGGCCTTGTGCTGCCGTCATATGAGTTTTGCCTTAAGTGCTCACATACCTTCAACCTCCTTGATGCAAGGGGCGCAATATCGGTAACAGAGAGGACAGGCTATATCGGGCGTGTGAGGTCCATAACGAAACTCTGCGCAGAGGCCTTTCTGAAGCAGAGGGAGGAGATGGGCTTCCCCCTCTTGAGGGAAGGCGTATGAGTGCCGGCCCAACAACACTGCTGCTCGAAATAGGCGCTGAGGAGATACCTGCGAGGTTTATCCCCCCAGCCCTGAATATGCTGAAAGAGAAGACAGGACTGATCCTTCGAGAGTTTAATGTAGGGTTCTCTGACATTAGGGCATATGCGACCCCGAGGAGGCTTTCTGTAATGGTCTATGATATTCCTCCCATGCAGAGAGACAGTGTAAAGGAGGTCTGCGGGCCTCCGAAAAGGGCTGCATTTGACCCGGAGGGCAGGCCGACAAAGGCAGCAACAGGCTTTGCAGGCTCTCAGGGTATTGATGTAAAAGACCTTGTTATCAGGACAAAGGACAAGGGTGAGTATATAGCAGCTGTTATTGAGCAGAAGGGCATTGCGGTAAGAGAGGTACTGCCTGATGCCCTAAAAAAGATTATACTCTCGCTCACGTTCCCGAAGTCGATGAGATGGGGCAGCGGCAGCCTGAGGTTTGCGAGGCCGTTGCACTGGATAGCCGCAGTACTCGGCACCGAGACTCTTCATCTCGATATAGACGGCATAACGAGCGGAAACAGGACAAGGGGCCACAGGTTCCTCTCTCCAAAAAAGATAAATATAGAGGATGTCGCTTCATACATGAATTTGCTTGAGGAGAGCTATGTAATCCTTGACCATGAAAAAAGAAGGAAGATGATAATTGACGGCATAGAGGGGCTTTCGGCATCTGCAGGAGGGGCAGTTCTGAGGGATGAGAGCCTGCTCGATACTGTAACGAACCTTGTTGAATACCCTATGGCTGTGCTCTGCAGTTTTCCCGTGGAGTATCTGCGGCTTCCAAAAGAGCTGCTTATAACAGTTATGAGAGACCACCAAAAGTATTTTGCGATAGCGGATAAGACCGGAGGGCTGAAAAACAACTTCATTGTCATCAGCAACACAAGGGCAGAGAATGCAGAGACTGTAAGGGCCGGGGCAGAGCGTGTGATAAAGGCGAGGTTTGAGGATGCGCGATTCTACTATGAAGAGGATGTTAAGAAGCCTCTCAATAAAAGGGTTCAGGACCTCAAGACGGTTACATTCCACGACAGGCTCGGCAATCTCCTCGAAAAGACAGAGAGGGTCATGAACCTCTCTTCTCACATCACAGGCCTGCTATGTCCTGAAAAGAGTGAAAAGGTAAAAAGGGCTGCGATGTTGTGCAAGGCAGACCTTCTCTCCGGTGTCGTTGGCGAATTCCCTGAGTTGCAGGGGCTGATGGGTAAGTACTATGCGCTCCATGACGGAGAAGGCGAAGAGGTTGCTAATGCGGTTATGGAGCAGTATCTGCCTGCTTATTCGGGTGACAGGCTGCCTGAAAGCGATGAGGGTTCGATCGTGAGTCTTTCGGACAAGATCGACAACGTAGTCTCGTTCTTCTCTATAGGAATCATCCCTACCGGCTCTGAAGACCCCTTTGCCTTAAGGAGGCAGGCAATAGGGGTTGTGGCGATACTCACCGAAAAGGGCTATAAGTTAACCCTCAGGGATGTGATAGACAAGGCAGCCGGGGATGCAAAAGACAAGGCGTCTTTAATTAATGAAGTATTACAGTTCATGATGCCGAGGGTAGAATCGCTTCTCTCTTCAAAAGGATATGATGACGACATAATCAGGTCAGTTATGCATATCAGCGGAGATGCACCGCTTAAAGAGATATGGAGGAGGGTTGATGCAGTCAAGAGGTTCTCGTCAGAGCCTGGGTATAATGCCTTTCTGCTTGCTATTAAAAGGGTCAACAATATAGTCTCTCCTCAGGATGCAAAGGGCTCTCCGGAAGGTCCAAAAGAGGACCTCTTCACAGAGCTTTACGAGAGGCAGCTTTATGCTGAGACAGAGAAGATTAGTCCTCTCATCCGTAATATGCTCAAAAACGGCAGTTACTACGAAGCCCTGATGCTCCTCCCGGAATTAACCCGGCATATAAACAGCTTCTTTGATAATGTGTTGGTCATGGACAAGAGGGAAGAGGTAAAAATGAACAGGCTTGCGCTTTTAAGAGAGGTCCGGTTGAACGCTTTTTCGGTTGCTGATTTTTCGAAGCTCTCTGAGAGGTGAACATCTGCTTTCTTGTCCGGCACCTGCATTTTTTGAGCAGAAGTTGACAAAAATAAAACTTAATTATTATTATAAAAACCCGACAGAACGCATGGCGTTTAATGATATTTAGCGTCTGTTACCTCTAAGGGTAAAGACGCTTTTTTAAACTGGGTCAGGGGATGGCTGGATAATAAAAAAATGTGCAGGCTGGCAGCAATAACATCAGATAAATACTTCTCTCCGATGGAGAACATCCTTGCCCTCGAGACAATGAAGGAAGGGCATGATGGCTCAGGCCTCGGTCTTACCCTTAAAGACCTCGGCGGCGAATTCGAGAAACTGAAGAAGTACCCGACACTCTCCGGCATCTGCTCAAAAGACGGCAAAAAGACCCTCGAGAGACTCATGAAGCAGCATGGCTTCAGGCTTAAGAATGCATGGACACCCAAGCTCAGACAGGTAAAAGGCGTCACGCCCCGCGGCTACTATTTTGCGCATGTGTATGACTATCCTGTTGCATACAAGGACAAGCCGTTGAAGGAGAAGGAGGAACTGCTTATGAACACCCGCCTGATGCTCAGGAGGACCGGAGAGTCTGACGGGTCAATATTTGCGTTTTCGTTCTATCCTGATGTCATTACCCTGAAAGAGGTCGGAGACCCGCTCGAACTTGGGGAATTTTTCGGTCTCGACAGAGACAATCTTAAGGCAAGGATAGTTTTTGCGCAGGGCAGGCAGAATACCAACTATGCGATATATCTCTATGCCTGTCACCCGTTTTTTATTCAGGGTTACTGCTCCATGACCAATGGAGAGAATACTGCCTTTGTCCCTATAAGGGAATTCCTGACAGGCAGGGGGTTCTGCGGTTATACAGGATATAACAGCGACAGCGAGGTATTCACGCATATACTCCACTATACGGCGAGGCAACTCGGCTTCCCCCTCCATTATTATAAGGATGTAATCACTCCGCTTAAGTTGTCAGAGATGGATAATAGGCAGGACAGGGAGGCCCTGAGGCTTGTTAAACAGTCTTTAAGGCCGTTGTGCATTGACGGCCCGAACATGGTTATCGGTTTCACGCCTGACGGCACATGCTTCATGGTACAGGACTCAAAAAAGCTGAGGCCCGGAGTCGTCGGAGGCGTGAAGGGCAAGTATGCATTGATGTCCGAGGAGTGCGGGGTTGACAGCGCAATCCCAAAGAGGGACAGGTCAAAAGACATCTTCCCGATGAAGTATGACATGGTGATTATCCAGCCGCGGGCAGAGGAGGCAAAGGTATGGAACCAGCTTCAAAATTAGACCATAATCACCGGCTCTCCCTGAAAGAGTTCCCGTACATAATACGCTGGCGTGATGACAGGTGCAAGAGGTGCGGGACCTGCACTGCGGTCTGTCCTGTTAAGGCAATTGAGCCTACTGTAAAGGTCCGGAGACAGGTTCATTCTGAAGGGCCTTTGCCTGCACCGGCAACGGTAAGACAGGTTGTGCAGGTTGTAGAACAGGTCATTGACATGGAGAGGTACTGCACAGGCTGCGGAGCATGCACACTTGTCTGCCCGAATGAGGCGATAGAGCCTGAATTCAACCCCAATAATAAATTCCTGCATTACAAGAACAAGGGTGGTGACGGCTATAAGAGAGGCGGAAGACGGAATGACCCCTCTGTATCGACCCTCGACAGACTTAAGTTTACGAGGATATCGATGCTCACAGACCCTGCACTCGATGCAGGCAGGCATGAATTCCGCATAAGGACGCTGCTCGGAAGGATACTGCCGCCTGAAGAAATCCCATTAAAGGTGATAAACAACAAGCTCAGCATCGATAAGGAGAGCGGGAAGTTCATCCCTCCTGTCCGTGAGATATATCCTATAATGATAGGAAGCATGTCTGTGGGAGCGCTTTCACCGCCTATGTGGGAGGGTCTTGCTATGGGCGTCGCATATCTGAATGAGGTCGAGGGCATGCCTGTCGTGATGTGCTCCGGCGAGGGCGGCATGCCTCCGAGGCTTCTGAGGTCAAGGTATCTAAAGTATTTCATAATACAGATAGCCTCAGGTTATTTTGGATGGGATGAGATAATCCATGCCATCCCGCATATGACAGAAGACCCTGCTGCAATAGAGATAAAGTATGGTCAGGGCGCAAAGCCGGGTGATGGCGGACTCCTCATGGCGCAGAAGGTGCTGAAGTTGATAGCCAAGATCCGCGGAGTGCCTCAGTTTGTTGATCTGGCTTCACCGCCTACACACCAGACCAAGTATTCGATCGAAGAGGCGGTTGCCAAGATGATACAGTCAATGTCGATGGCGTGGGGCTTCAGGGTCCCTGTATATCCGAAGATATCAGGCACAAAAACAGCGCGGGCCGTGCTGAACAACCTGGCGAGAAACCCCTATGCAGCAGCCCTGAGCATTGACGGTGAGGACGGCGGCACAGGTGCAGCATACAATGTCTCTATGGACAAGATGGGGCATCCGATTGCCTCCAATCTAAGGGAGTGCTATCTTGACCTTGTGAAACAGGGCAAGCAGAATGAACTGCCCCTGATAGCTGCAGGCGGCGTAGGGAAGAAGGGCAATCTCGCTGCAAACGCTGCTGCGCTTATAATGCTCGGTGCTTCAGCCGTATCAATAGGCAAGTACATAATGCAGTCAACCGCAGACTGCTTCGGAGATGAGAACAACCGCTGCAACCTCTGCAATACAGGGAAATGTCCGAGGGGTATAACCACTCAGGACCCCAAGCTATACAGGAGGCTTGATGCGGACAAGGTAGCAGAGCGTGTTGTCGAGGTCTTCAAGGCTGCTGATGTCGAGCTTAAGAAGATATTCGCTCCAATGGGAAGGAGCACAGAGCTGCCTATCGGCATGTCGGACGGACTGAGCATAGATGACAAGGCAATGGCTGATAGGTTAGAGATAAGTTATGCGTGTTAAGAAAAAACAGGTTCGAGGGGCAAGTGGCAAGGGGCAAGGGGTAGGTCTCCGAACTCCCATGGGTTGTAGACCGAACTCCACAAAGTGGCCATTGGCCGAACTCCGAACTGACACAATACACGGCAAGGTCAAAGGTCAAAGAGTACCTTCACGCATCCTCGAGGAGCAGATTCAGCATTCAATAGAAAACGGGGCGAGAGAACTCCATATAATTGCTGACGGACAGCATGGCATCGGCGGACGCATCTGGCCGAGAGGTGAGGCGGTTAAGATAACCGTCGAAGGTCCTGTCGGCCAGAGGCTCGGAAGCATGGGCATGTCAGGTACAGAGATAACAGTCAGGGGCAGTGCCTCTGATGATGTGGGATGGCTCAACTGCGGTGCAAAGATCACTGTGCTCGGTGATGTGACAAACGGGGCCTTTAATGCTGCTGCACAGGGCGTACTTTATGTTCAGGGCAGCAGCGGTGCAAGGTGCGATACCATGACTAAACACAACCCGAGGCTGGACCCTCCCCAATCCTGGTACTTCAGGAATGTCGGCGATTCTTTTGCAGAGTTCAAGGCCGGAGGAATAGCGGTTGTCTGCGGAGTGAAGCCAAGGAACCCTGAGAATATCCTCGGTTACCGTCCGTGCGTTGGGATGGTCGGAGGTGCGATCTATTTCCGCGGCCCTATTCAGGGTTACAGCGAAAAGGACGTAAAACTCCTCGAACTCACCCCGCAGGACTGGGAGTGGCTGAAGGCCAACATGAAGCCTTATCTTGACGCCGTAGACAGGACTTCCTACTATGATGAGCTTGCCCGTTCTCAGGATGACTGGAAGAAGCTTATTGCATACACACCTCAGGATAAGAGATCGAGGAAGTGGTTTAAGATGCCGGTCACAGAGTTCAGGAAGAACATGTGGGATAAGGAGGTTGGGGAAGGCGGCATATTCGCAGAATACCTCGACCATGACCTCACAGTACTGCCTTATATAACGACCGGGAGGGATAGAAGGAACAGGCCGGTATGGTCGAACGAGAAATTTGCGCCTCCGTGTGCATATGCATGCCCTACAAGCATACCTACACATAAGAGGACAGCGCTCATAAGGCAGGGCAAGACCGAAGAGGCCCTCAGCCTCGTTCTCGATTATAGCCCCCTGCCTGCAACTGTCTGCGGACAGGTATGCCCCAATCCCTGCATGCAGGC
>CAKKPH010000236.1:0-1365 GCA_919901585.1 Thermodesulfovibrionales bacterium
GCCGCTTAAGGCATCTATACTCGCTGCAATGGACATAGCTGATGAGCTTCACCGCCTGAAGGAAGAACAGGAGAATATTGCAAGGGATATCGGCGAAAAGGCAGAACTGCTCACAAGCCTGTTTGACTGATGGATATGGTTTTCAAGCGGGGGGTATTGACAAAAACTTTTTTTTTGGCTATTTTAATAATATAGATATTTTATTTCTTCTGTTGAAAAACCTCCCCGGACAGGTATATACCTCCCGGGCAAATAACCACCAATAAAGAAAGCCAAAGAGGGGTTGACATTTATGGAAAACGTTTCAATTTCAGAACTGAAAGAAAAGACAATTGACGATCTCACCAAGCTCGCAAAAAATCTGAACGTCGACGGCGCATCAGGACTCCGCAAGCAGGACCTGATATTCGCAATACTTCAGGCACAGATCGAGAAGACAGGCAATGTGTTTGGTGCCGGTGTGCTCGAGATACTGCCTGACGGCTTCGGCTTCCTGAGGTCGCCTGACTACAGTTATCTCCCAAGCCCGGACGACATTTATGTCTCTCCATCGCAGATAAGGAGGTTCAACCTGAGGACCGGAGATCTCGTCTCAGGACAGATAAGGCCGCCGAAAGAGGGTGAGAGGTACTTTGCCCTTCTCAAAGTTGAGGCGATTAACCACGAGACACCTGAAGACAACATAAGCAGGCCTCTGTTTGATAACCTCACGCCATATTATCCTACTGAACGCATAAAACTCGAACAAGGCGCCTCTGACTACTCGACGAGGGTCATGGATCTTATAGCGCCTATCGGTATGGGCCAGAGAGGTATGGTTGTTGCTGCACCGAGGACAGGGAAGACCGTACTGCTCCAGTCCATAGCAAAGGCGATAAAGAAGAACCACAAGGAAATACATCTTATAATTCTGCTCATAGATGAGAGGCCTGAAGAGGTGACTGACTGGAAGCGGCAGGTAGCGGCTGCTGAGATAATCAGCTCGACCTTTGACGAGCCGCCACAGCGCCACTGCCAGGTCGCGGAGATGGTTATAGAGCGTGCCAAGAGGCTTGTTGAGTGCAAAAGGGACGTGGTCATACTGCTCGACAGTATCACCAGGCTTGCAAGGGCGTATAACGCCGTTATCCCGACAAGCGGCAAGGTGCTTTCAGGAGGCCTCGATTCCAATGCCCTCCAAAAACCGAAACGGTTCTTCGGAACTGCAAGGAATATTGAGGATGGGGGGAGCCTCACCATATTAGCCACTGCGCTTGTCGACACCGGCAGCAGGATGGATGATGTGATATTTGAGGAGTTCAAGGGCACAGGCAACATGGAACTCCACCTCGACAGAAAACTCGTCGACAAACGCATATTCCCGTC
>CAKKPH010000236.1:1375-13973 GCA_919901585.1 Thermodesulfovibrionales bacterium
GACATAAATGCATCAGGGACAAGGAAGGAAGAACTCCTCGTTGACAAAGACACACTTAACAAGATGTGGATATTGAGAAAGGTACTGAACCCGCTGAGCACAGTCGAGAGCATGGAATTCCTTCTCGGGAAACTGATGGGCACAAAGAGCAATAAAGAGTTCCTCGAAATGATGAACAAGTGACCCCCGCGTCACACGACTCACTGCTAACTGCATCCATGTTTGAAGAAGATAACTTCTGCTTTGCATGCGGCAGGGAAAACCCTTTCGGCCTGAAGCTCGCATTCTCCTGCAGCGGCGACAGGGCATATGCCGAATTCAGAATAACGAAAAACCATCAGGGCTACAGGGACATAGTGCACGGCGGGATAATAGCTGCAATCCTCGATGAGGCTATGATCAAGGCTGCATCTTCAAAGGAAGGGAATGCTATAACAGCAGCGCTCAGCGTCAGGTTCAAAAACCCTCTTATGGTAGGTGAAAGCGCATCTGTGGAGGCTGTGATAAAGAAATCAGGCCGCAGGCTGATCGAGGCATATGCACGAATAAAAGGACAGGATTCGAGAACCGTCGCAGAGGCAAACGGCAAACTGCTGACAGTCGGTTCAGACCAGGGCAGATAGTTTAAGAAAGAAATCCCTTGAGATAGCGTATAGCCTGTTGTGCCTGCGGCAACCACAAGCACTATGAGCAAGAGCGAGAATACAAACTGCCGCTTAACAGGTTTCATTATCTAAGGGGGCATCCATTGAATTGCCCTGAGCCCGGAGAGCAGGGGATGTCCCCCCCAGGCTCAGAATTCAGAACTACATTTATTTCTCTGTAACATTCTCCTCAGTGAGCAGCGGCATCAGTTCCCTCTTTACAAAGGTATTGCGGTACTTCTGCATTCCTGTGCCTGCAGGAACGATCCTGCCCATTATCACATTCTCCTTAAGGCCGTTCAGTTCATCGATCTGAGCATTTATGGCAGCCTCAGTCAAGACCCTCGTCGTCTCCTGGAAGGATGCAGCAGAAACCCAGCTGTCGGTTGTAAGCGATGCCTTTGTTATGCCGAGCAGGAGCGGCTTGCCCTGCGCAGGTGCGCCCTTCTCTTTCTTTACGCGTTCATTCTCTTCCTGAAAGGCAGTCTTGTCAACCTGCTCGCCTATCAGGAAAGTGGTATCTCCGGGGTCTTCGACCCTCACCTTCCTCATCATCTGGCGCACGATCACCTCTATATGCTTATCGTTTATAGAGACGCCCTGCAGCCTGTATACCTTCTGCACCTCATCAACAAGGTAGCGCTGGAGCTCTTTAGGGCCGAGTATATCGAGGATGCTGTGGGGATTGACCGCACCGTCCATGAGCGGCTCTCCTGCCTTTACCCAGTCCCCTTCATGGACACTCACGTGTTTGCCTTTCGGGATATGGTATTCCCTCTGTTCCTCTCCGCCCTTTACAACAACCACACGCATTCCCTTATGCGCACCCCGGAACTCCACAACACCATCTATCTCTGTAACAATTGCCTGTTCCTTAGGGCTCCTCGCCTCGAAGAGCTCTGCAACCCTCGGGAGACCTCCGGTTATATCCTTTGTCTTTGTAGTCTCCCGCGGGATCTTTGCGAGTATGTCTCCTGGCGATACAACATGCCCCTTGTCAACGAGTATGTGCGCTCCTGCAGGCATTAGGTAACGGGCAAGGTTATTGGCCCCCGGTATCTTTAGTGTTGCCTTGCCGTGCTCGTCCTTTATTGATATCCTGGGTCTCATATTTGCAGGATAATCGATAATAACCTTGTGTGACAGTCCGGTGACCTCATCGACCTCCTCTTTCACAGAAACACCCTCTGAAATATCGCCGAGGGCTATCTTGCCTCCGACCTCTGTGAGTATAGGGGTTGAATAAGGGTCCCACTCAACTATCATCTGGCCTGCGTCAACCTTCTGTCCTTCCTCCACCCTCAGCTTCGCACCGTAAACAAGGTTGTACTTTTCCCTCTCCCTGCCGTGGCTGTCAACTATACCGATAAGCGCATTCCTGTTAAGGACAACAAGGGCACCTTCCCTGTTTCTGACGGCGTTTATATTCAGGAATTTGATCTTGCCGGAGTTCTTGGCTGCGAGGACCGCCTGCTCAATTACCTTTGTTGCAGTACCTCCGATATGGAAGGTCCTCATCGTGAGCTGTGTGCCGGGCTCGCCTATGGACTGCGCTGCCACAATCCCGACAGCCTCTCCTATTTCGACAAGTTCGCCTCTTGCGAGGTCCCTGCCGTAGCATCTCGCGCATACGCCGAACTTGGCCTGGCATGTTAATACGGACCTTATTTTTACCCTGTCTACGCCGGCCTCTATAATCCTCTGGGCAACCTCCTCGTCTATCTCATTATTCTTCTTGACGACCGTCTCTTTAGTGACAGGGTCATGAATATCCTCGACCGTAAACCTGCCTATTATCCTCTCCTCTATCGGCTGGATTATCTCACCACCCTCTATAAGAGAGACTACCGTAATGCCTTCATTCACGCCGCAGTCATCTTCGAGGATATTAACGTCCTGCGACACATCAACGAGCCTTCTCGTAAGATACCCCGAATTGGCTGTCTTAAGCGCTGTATCGGCAAGGCCCTTTCTTGCACCGTGAGTCGAGATAAAATACTGGAGAGGCGAGAGACCCTCCCTGAAGTTAGCTGTGATAGGTGTCTCTATGATCTCGCCTGAGGGCTTTGCCATCAACCCCCTCATGCCTGCAAGCTGCCTTATCTGGGCAGTGCTTCCCCTCGCACCTGAGTCAGCCATCATGAAGATGCTGTTGAAGGACCTCCGCTCCTTCAGCTCCTCCTCTGAGAACTTCCTGCCGTCCTCTGCCCCAAGCTCCTTCATCATCTCGTCAGCTATCTTCTCTGTAACATTCGCCCATATGTCTATTACCTTGTTGTACCTCTCGCCATGTGTAATAAGGCCGTCAGCGTACTGTTTCTGGATCTCCATAACCTCATGCTCTGCAGCCCTTATCATTCCTGGCTTTGTTGAAGGTATATGCATGTCCGACATGCAGATCGATATGCCGGACTTTGTTGCAAAATTGAAACCGAGTTGTTCTAGGTTATCGAGGAACACGACTGTAGCGCGCTTGCCTGACTTCTTATAGGTCGATTCTATTATCTTTGTCAGTTCCTTCTTTGTTATCTCCTTGTTTATTGTCTTAAAGGGAACACCTTCAGGAAGTATCTCGCTGAAGATAACCCTTCCGCAGGTGGTATCTACCAGCTCTCCGTCCATCCTTAACTTAATCCTTGCATGTTCCTCAAGCCGGCCTGCGTCATATGCAGCCCTGACCTCATCGATCCCGGAAAATATTTTTCCTTCTCCCTTTGTGCCGGACTTTTCCTTTGTAAGGTAATAGATACCGAGGACCATGTCCTGTGTAGGCACGACTATCGGTTTCCCGTTTGCAGGCGAAAGTATGTTGTTCACAGACATCATCAGTACCCTTGCCTCTACCTGCGCCTCTATTGAAAGCGGCACATGAACGGCCATCTGGTCACCGTCAAAGTCTGCATTAAAGGCAGTGCATACCAGAGGATGAAGCTTTATCGCCTTGCCTTCCACAAGGACAGGGTCGAAGGCCTGTATACCGAGCCTATGGAGTGTCGGGGCACGGTTAAGGAGCACAGGATGCTCTGCAATGACCTCTTCAAGGGCATCCCAGACCTCCGGCCTCTCCTTCTCTACCAGCCTCTTTGAAGCCTTCAGGGTTGTTGCAAAACCCCTCTCTTCGAGCTTGTTGAAGACAAAGGGCTTGAATAGTTCAAGCGCCATCCTTTTCGGCAGTCCACACTGGTGCAGTTTCAGATCAGGGCCTACCACAATGACCGAGCGTCCTGAATAGTCGACCCTCTTCCCGAGCAGGTTCTGCCTGAACCTTCCCTGCTTGCCCTTAATCATGTCGCTCAGTGACTTGAGGGGCCTCTTTGTGGCGGTCTTTATAACCCTGCTCCTCCTGCCGTTGTCAAACAGGGCATCTACCGCCTCCTGAAGCATCCTCTTCTCGTTCTTTATGATAACGCTCGGGGCCTTAAGCTCCATCAGCCTCTTTAGCCTGTTGTTCCTGTTTATAACCCTCCGGTAGAGGTCATTAAGGTCTGATGTAGCAAAGCGCCCCCCTTCGAGAGGCACGAGCGGCCTCAGGTCCGGAGGCAGCACAGGAACAGCATCCATAATCATCCATTCAGGCTTGTTTCCGGAAATCCTGAATGCCTCTACAACCTTGAGCCTTTTTGTGAGCTTCTTTTTCACACCAATCGACGAGGCCTCTTTTATCTTGGCTTTAAGCTGTACTGACAGGACTTCGAGATCAAGGCCCTTAAGCAGTTCACGGATTGCCTCTGCACCCATGCCTGCCTTGAATTTCGAACCGAACTCGGAGGTCCTCTTCTTATGCTCGTCATCTGTCATGATTTCCTTTTCCTTAAGAGGTGTATCCCCTGGGTCGATCACTATATAACTCTCGAAGTAGAGGACCTTTTCGAGCTGCCTCATTGTCATATCAAGCAGTGTGCCGATCCTGCTTGGAACTCCCTTCAGAAACCATATATGAGCTACGGGGGTTGCGAGCTCTATGTGTCCCATCCTCTCGCGCCTGACCTTGGACTGTATTACCTCTACGCCGCACTTGTCACATACTACTCCCCTGTGCTTCATCCTCTTGTACTTGCCGCAGAGACATTCCCAGTCCTTTGTCGGACCGAAGATCTTGGCGCAGAAGAGGCCGTCCCTCTCCGGTTTAAAGGTCCTGTAGTTTATGGTCTCGGGCTTTTTAATCTCGCCGTAAGACCACTCCCTTATCTTATCTGAGGAGGCAAGCTTTATCCTTATTGCATCGAAGTCTGTAGGATTCTTTGGTCTCTGAAAAAGGGCATAGCTTTCTTCTAACAAGGTTTATTCCCCCTTACTATTTTTCTCGAGAAGCTCGACATCAAGGCCGAGACTCTGGAGTTCTTTAATTAATACATGGAATGACTCAGGAACACCCGGTTCAAGCGTCGCATCACCCTTCACAACAGCCTCGTACATCCTTGCCCTTCCGGTAACATCATCGCTCTTTACAGTCAGAAACTCCTGCAGGGTATAAGAGGCGCCGTATGCCTCAAGTGCCCAGACCTCCATCTCGCCGAGCCTCTGGCCTCCGAACTGCGCCTTGCCGCCGAGCGGCTGCTGTGTGACAAGCGAATAAGGTCCAATAGAACGCGCATGTATCTTGTCGTCCACCAGGTGGTGGAGCTTCAGCATGTACACACATCCGACTGTAACAGGCCTATTGAACGGCTCTCCGGTCCTCCCGTCATAGAGGGTTATCTGGCCTGTTGACGGAAGCCCGGCCTTATTGAGCATCTCTTTTATCTCGCTCTCCTTCGCCCCTTCAAAAACAGGTACGGCTACATGGATGCCCAATGCCTTTGCAGCCCATCCGAGATGGGTCTCAAGTATCTGGCCTACGTTCATCCTCGAAGGGACGCCGAGCGGATTCAGCACTATATCGACAGGCGTGCCGTCAGGCAGATAGGGCAGGTCCTCTTCAGGAAGCACCATTGCGACAACACCCTTGTTACCGTGCCTTCCGGCCATCTTGTCACCGACCTGCAGCTTGCGCTTCATCGCAATATATACCTTTACAAGCTTATTAACGCCCGGGGGGAGCTCGTCACCCCTCTTTACCCTGTCAACGCTCTCATCATATCTCGACTCGAGGTAGCGTACGTACTGATTGGCCTCATTATTGACAGTATCAACCTTCTCCTTTACATCAAGGTCCGTTATCTTTAAGCGCATAAGCTGCTCGTCTTTTATCCTCTCGATATGCTTTTCAGTCAGTTTCTTGCCTCCCTGACAGATGACCTCCCTGGTCTTTGAGTCCTTAATATCTTCGAGCGGCTTCGCGCCCACAAGCAGCTCTCTCAGCTTCCTGTACTTCTCCTCCTTGATTATCCTGACCTCTTCTTCGAGATCCCTCTGGAGCCTCAGGATATCATCCCCTTCTATGCTCTTGGCCCTGTAATCCTTCTCTACGCCCTTTCTCGAGAATATCCTCACGTCTATGACAACACCCTCTATCCCGGGAGGGACATAGAGACAGCTCTCTTTAACATCCTCGGCCTTCTCACCGAAGATGGCACGCAGCAGTTTTTCCTCAGGAGTAAGCTGGGTTTCGCCTTTCGGTGTGACCTTGCCGACAAGGATATCTCCGGGCTTCACCTCAGCCCCTATCCTTATGATGCCGCTCTCATCGAGGTCTTTCAGGGCCTCTTCTCCGACATTCGGTATATCCCTTGTTATCTCTTCAGGCCCGATCTTCGTCTCCCTCGCCTCGAGTTCAAACTCCTCTATGTGGACTGACGTAAAGACGTCCTCCCTTACCAGCCTTTCGCTTATCAGTATCGCATCTTCAAAGTTGTATCCACCCCACGGCATAAAAGCTACAAGGACGTTCTTCCCGAGCGCAAGTTCGCCCCTGTCAGTTGATGAGCCGTCAGCAAGGACATCACCCTTCTTCACCTTCTCCCCGACCTTTACGATCGGCTTTTGGTTTATGCAGGTCGCCTGATTTGAACGCTGTGACTTAATAAGATTGTATATGTCAACGCCACCCCTGCTTTCAGATGTCCTTACGACTACCCTCGAAGCATCAACGCTCTCAACAGTACCCAGCCTCCTCGCGAGGACAAGGGCTCCTGAATCGCGAGCAGCCACGAACTCCATGCCTGTTCCGACAACAGGGGCCTCTGTGCTGATCAGGGGCACTGCCTGCCTCTGCATGTTTGAGCCCATAAGCGCCCTGTTGGCATCGTCATTTTCGAGGAACGGTATGAGCGCAGCAGAGATGCCGACTGTCTGCTTAGGCGATACGTCCATATACTGCACTTCCTGAGGGGTGAGCATCTTGAAATCGCCTCCGACCCTTGTAGAGATAGCATCGCCTACAAGGTATCCTCTCTTGTCAATAGGGGACGTAGCCTCTGCAATAATATACCTCTCGCCGTCAATCGCTGAAAGATAGTTGACCTCGTCAGTAACCTTACCGTTTACTACTTTCCTGTAAGGCGCCTCTATAAAACCGAAATCATTTACCCTCGCATAGGAGGCCAGAGAGGTTATAAGCCCTATGTTAGGGCCTTCAGGTGTTTCTATCGGACATATCCTTCCATAATGGGTCGGGTGAACGTCCCTGACCTCAAACCCGGCCCTCTCCCTTGTAAGTCCGCCCGGGCCGAGCGCAGAGAGCCTCCTCTTATGAGTGATCTCAGAGAGGGAGTTTGTCTGGTCCATAAACTGGCTCAACTGGCTTGAACCGAAGAATTCCTTGACAGCAGCCATAACAGGTTTGGCATTGATAATGTCGTGAGGCATTGCGGTCTCGAGCTCTGTGAGTGTCATCTTCTCTTTTATCGCCCGCTCCATCCTCACAAGCCCGATCCTGAACTGATTCTCAAGCAGCTCGCCGACCCCCCTGATACGCCTGTTGCCGAGATGGTCTATGTCATCAACTTCTCCCTTCCCTGTCCTGAGGTCGAGGAGGTAATGGACTATACTCACTATATCTTTATCGGTAAGCACACGTGTGGCCAACGGTATATCGAGGTCGAGCCTCTTGTTTGTCTTTAACCTCCCTACAGGAGAGAGGTCATATCTCTTAGGGTCAAAGAAGAGGCCGTTGAACAGGTCCCGGGCAGAATGCAGTGTCGGCGGCTCGCCCGGCCTCAGCTTTTTATAGATCTCAACAAGTGCCTCATCCTGAGAGCTCACCTTATCTGAAAGCAGCGTGTCTCTGAGCGAAGAGAGGTATCTCACATTATCGATGAACAAAAGGCTGAGAGCCTCTATGTTCAGGATGAGTATCTTGTTGAATACATCCTCTGTTATTGGTTCATTGCCCTCCAGGATAACTTCTCCTGTCTCAGGGTCAACGATATCCTTTAGCGTGATCCTTCCTATAATCTCTTCCCTCAGTATGGGAATCTCCACGATACCTAAGGACTCCATCTTCCTGATTGAGCCCTTAGTGATCTTGCTGCCCTCCTTTACTACAACCTCCTTGGTGACGGGTACAACTATGTTCTTTACTGCCTTAATGCCTGACAGCACATCGCTTACCGCCCTGATATATGAATGGTTATTTATTATCTTTATATTTTCGACAGGATAGAATGTCTTAAGCAGCTCCTCGTTTGTATATCCGAGCGCCTTGAGCACAATGGTAGCAGGGAGTTTCTTCCTCCTGTCTATGCGGACATAGAGGATATCCTTTGAGTCAAATTCAAAATCCAACCACGACCCCCGTGACGGTATGACCCTTGCCGAATAGAGAAGCCTGCCGCTTGCATGGGTCTTACCCTTGTCATGGCTGAAGAAGACACCGGGTGAGCGGTGGAGCTGGCTTACGATAACCCTCTCTGTACCGTTGACTACAAATGTCCCGGTCTCGGTCATTATAGGCATTTCTCCTATATAGACCTCCTGTTCCCTCGATTCCTTGAGCCTCTTCTTGTTGTTCTCGTCAGTCTCCCAGAGGTTCAGCTTGACCTTTATCTTAAGTGGGGCAGAGTATGTTATGCCTTTCTGGAGGCAGTCCCTGATACTGAATTTAGGTTCACCGATAATGTAGCCTATAAACTCGACAGTAGCAGTCTCATTGTAATCAGTTATGGGGAATACGCTTTTAAAGGCAGTCTGGATTCCGACGTCCTCCCTCTTATCCGGCAGCACATCCTTCTGAAGGAACTGCTCGTAGGAACGCCTCTGGATTTCGATGAGATTGGGTACTTCCAATACAGGCAAAACCTTACCGAAATTTAGTCTATCTCTCAATACCCTTGCCATATATCTCCTTGTTTAATTAAAAGTAAGAAGCAGGAAATAGGAAGTTAGATGTTCCTACCTCCTATTTCCTGCTTCCCATTTACCACTTGTTACTTTACCTCTACCTTGGCTCCCTGTTCCTCAAGCTTTGCCTTGATCGATTCAGCCTCTTCTTTCGAGATGCCTGTCTTCAATGGCTTTGGCGCTCCGTCAACAACGTCCTTTGCCTCTTTAAGACCAAGCCCTGTGATCTCCCTGACGACCTTAATGACCTGTATCTTCTTGTCGCCTACTGCTACGAGTATCACATCAAAGCTCGTCTTTTCCTCTACTGCTGCACCGGGAACTGCTGCACCGGGAGCTGCTGCAATAGCCACTGGCGCTGCAGCGGTCACACCGTATCTCTCCTCAAATTCTTTTATGAACTGGGACATCTCGAGTATTGTCATATTGTCAATAAACTCAAAAACCTGATCTTTTGTTACTGCCATTATTGAAGCCTCCTTTTTTGTGTTTAATCTCTCTGTTCAGTATCAGTGTTTAATGTTTTTTCATGTACCGGCACCGGCACAACCACCGGCACTTTCTTTTTTATCTTTTACTGCGCTCATCGCATACGCAAAGCTGCTGACTGTTGCATAGAGTGCCGAAGCCATTTTGCTTAACGGCGCCTGCAGGGTTCCTGCCAGCATCGAAAGCAGCACCTCTCTTGAAGGAAGGTCTGCTATAGCCTTTATCTCTTCAGTGCCATACAGCTTGCCTTCAATCACCCCGCCGCAAAGTTTAAGCTTATCATTCTTCTTTGCGAACCCTGAGATCCTCTTTGCCGCAGTTACAGGATCAGCGTAACCGATAGCCACAGCCAGAGGCCCTTTGAATGAACCCTTTGCGACTGATACAGGGGTGTCCTGGGATGCTATACGGGCAAGGGTATTCTTTACGACCTTGTAATCGAGCCCATCGCCGTAGAGAACCCTTCTTAGCTCTGACAGTTCTGCAACCGTCATTCCCTTATAGTCGGTGAAAATAACCGCCTTTGCCTCTGAGAACTTCTTTTTAAGTTCTGATATAGCCTGCCCTTTCTCTTCCTTGTTCAGATTATCCTCCTTTCCCAGAGACCTTTTCAGTAAGCAGTAAGCACTATCCAGCAAGCAACATGCAAGACAGCGCCTGATCCATTCGCTGCTGCATACTGCATACTGTTTACTCTCATCGCCCTGCCCTGTCTCGGTAGGCCGCCTGCCTGTAATCCGGCAGACAATTAAGGTGACCGCCTACTGTCTCTGACATCGTAATTATAACGGACAAAGTCCGCAAGATTAGTTTGTAGTTGACAGTTCGTAGTTCGTAGTTGACAGTGAACAGATTGACGCTTCTTTCTACGAACTATAAACTACAAACTATAAACCTTCCTATCTGCTCGCAGTCAGCCTCCCAACATCGACACTGATCCCGGGCCCCATTGTAGACGAGAGCGTAATCCGCTTCAGATATTTGCCCTTGCTCGTGCCCGGCTTTGCCTTGAGGATTGAATCTATAATGGCCCTCGCATTGTCAGCAAGATAGGCCTCGTTAAATGAGACCTTGCCGATAGGCACATGGACTATAGCTGCCTTTTCTGTCTTGTATTCGACCTTGCCTGCCTTTATCTCCTTAACGGCCCTTGCGACATCAAATGTGACAGTGCCGAGCTTTGGGTTAGGCATTAGGCCCCTCGGGCCGAGTATCTTGCCGAGCTTACCGACAAGGCCCATTATATCCGGCGTGGCAACGGTGCTGTCGAAATCAAGCCAGCCCTTCTGTATCTTCTCAACAAGGTCTTCTGCGCCTGTATAGTCAGCTCCGGCGTCCATCGCCTCTTTCTCCTTCTCACCTTTAGCAAAGACAAGAACTTTTACCTTCTTCCCTAAGCCATGAGGGAGCACAACAGTCCCCCTCACCATCTGGTCTGACTTCTTAGGGTCAACACCGAGGTTCAGGGCCATGTCAACTGTTTCGTCAAACTTTGTATAGGTGAGCTCCTTTACCAGCTTTACAGCCTCTTCAAGAGAGTATTCTGTGCTGCGGTCTACACGTTCACCGGCAGCCGTTATTTTCTTACCCATATATACCTCCGGATCTCTATTTTAAAAATTTCAGTCAACAACATCCACGCCCATGCTTCTTGCAGTGCCCTTGATTATCGAAGCCGCCTCATCGGCAGAGTATGCATTCAGATCGGGCAGTTTTGTCTTTGCAATCTCCATTACCTGTGCAGAGGTAAGCTTGCCGACCTTGTCCTTGTTGGGTGTGCCCGAACCCTTTACTATGCCGGATGCCTTTTTAATAAGCTCTGAGGCAGGCGGTGTCTTTGTTATAAAGGTGAAGGACCTGTCTGAATACACTGTCAGGACAACGGGGATGATTGTGTCTCCCATAACCTGTGTCTGTGCATTAAATGCCTTGCAGAATTCCATTATATTCACGCCGTGAGGACCGAGCGCCGGACCAACAGGCGGGGCCGGGTTCGCCTTTCCGGCAGGTATCTGCAGTTTAACCTGAGCTATCATCTCTTTCTTAGCCATTTATACCTCCATTTTAGCTATCAGCTTATTCTTATGCTTTTTCAATCTGGAAAAAGCTGAGTTCAACAGGCGTCTGCCTGCCGAAAATACTGACCATGACCTTCAGTCTTCCATGGTCCATGTCAACCTCATCTATATAACCGATAAAATTGGTAAACGGGCCGTCAATAATCCTCACGTTCTCTCCTTTCTGGAACTGGGTCTTTACCTGAGGAGCCGGACCTCTTTCGAGCTGCTGGATTATAACCTCGACCTCTTCGTCAGGAAGTGGAACCGGTTTGGTTCCGCCCACAAAGCCGGTGATCCTCGGCGTGCTCCTGACAAGATGCCATGTCTCGTCATCAAGCTCCATCTCGATAAGGATGTAACCCGGATAGAACTTCTTGTCGCTCTCCCTCTTTTTACCGCCCTTGAGTTCGACAACCCTTTCTGTCGGGATCAGGATCCTTGTTATCCTGTCCTTTAAGCCCCTCTTTTCTATCTTCTCTTCTAAGCTGAGCTTTACCTTCTCTTCGAAGCCTGAATACGCATGAACCACATACCAGTTTTTTCCCATAATCCTACCTTAGCGCTATCTTTACGAGTTTTGAGAGACCGATATCAATGATACCCAAAAAAAATGAGATCACCACGACAGTTACGATAACAACCCAGGTAGAACCTATAAGTTCTTCCCTGCCCGGATAAACAACTTTCTTCATCTCGACCTTTACATCGCTGAAAAAAACCTTGATTCTTTCAAACATCCCAGCTCCTTTGGTTAAATTGCCGGCTGTCAGCCCTCAGACCGATAACCGATAACTAATAACTAAATTGGCAGGCCAGGAGGGATTTGAACCCCCATCCCTCGGATTTGGAGTCCGACGCTCTAGCCGTTAGAGCTACTGGCCTATGCCTTTGTCTCCTTGTGCATTGTATGCTGCCTGCAATGCCTGCAGTACTTTTTCAACTGAAGCTTTTCAGTTGTATTCTTTTTGTTCTTCATGCTCGAATAATTTCTGTTCTTGCACTCTGTGCACTGAAAAAGTATTATGTCCCGCATTGTCGTTTCACTCCATTTGTTTTAGTGCAGCAGCGCAGTAGCACCGTAGTTTTTTGCTGCTGTTCTGTTGCTCTATTGTTCTGCTGCTCTGATTCATTCTATCACCTCTGTCACAACACCGGCTCCGACTGTCCTGCCGCCTTCCCTTATCG
>CAKKPH010000237.1 GCA_919901585.1 Thermodesulfovibrionales bacterium
TTTCAGCGCCTATTATTATGCCTCCGCCTGTCGCCTTTGCCTCCTCAGCCCTCTTGCTGAAGGCGGAGTCAATGCCCTTAAAAACGAAACCGGATATTGCAGGGATGTTTGAACGGAACGGAAGCACAGCAGAGCCGGCAGGCATGATATCGTCAGTTGTGATGTTGTCTCCGAGTTTCAGTAAAACGGTTGCTTCTATCATGTCGTTTAAGGGTTCTTTTACAGGCACTTCCTTAATGTTCGGCCCTTTTATGACCTTTTGGCCTGATCTGTCTGCTCCCGGAGGTATCAGGAAGTTCCTGTTGATTATGAAATTATCAGGCTCTTCGAAATTCTCGATACTAAGGCCGGATTCCCTTGGGTCTGTGATTTGGCCCTTTATCGCAAACACTGCGCATGAAACAGGGCTTGCGAGATAGACAAAGGCGTCCTTTGTACCGCTCCTCCCTTTAAAGTTCCTGTTAAACGAGCGGACTGATATCTGGCCGCTCCCGGGTGCTCCTCCCATGCCGATGCAGGGACCGCAGGACGATTCAAGCATGCGCGCTCCGGACGCCAGCATGTCAAACACAAGTCCATCCTTTGCCATCATCTCATACACCTGCTTTGAGCCCGGGGTTATGAGGAGGTTCACTCCTTCCACAATAGTATTTCCCTTGAGTACGAAAGCCACTGACCTCATCGCCTGATACGATGAATTTGTGCAGCTTCCGATGCAGACCTGATCGACCCTTGTGCCGGAGAGGCTCTTGACGGTTACGACATTGTCCGGGCTGTGGGGTTGAGCTATCATAGGCTCTATTGAGTTCAGGTCAAGGTCGATTACATCAGCATATTTTGCGTCGTCGTCGGCCTTCAACTCTGCCCAGTCTGATACCCTGCCTGCTGCTGAAAGATAGGACTTCGTCATTTCATCACTCGGGAATATAGATGTTGTTGCGCCGAGTTCTGCGCCCATGTTCGTTATAGTAGCACGCTCTGTCACATTCAGGTCTTTGACCCCGGGGCCGCTGTATTCGAGTATCTTGCCTGCGCCGCCTTTTACCGTGAGCCTCCTCAGTATCTCGAGTATCACGTCCATTGCCGTGACCCACGGCCTCTGGAGTCTGCCTATAAGGTTTATCCTCACTATTTGCGGCATGTTAAGCTCAAAGGGCGTGCCTGCCATGACTGTCGCTGCATCAAGGCCGCCGACACCTATCGCTATCATCCCGATACCTCCGCCTGTCGGAGTATGGCTGTCTGTGCCGAGTGCTATCCTGCCCGGCGCTGCGAATTGCTCAAGGTGAACCTGATGGCAGATGCCGTTGCCGGGCCTCGAGAAATATGCGCCGTACCTTGCTGCTGCTGTCTGCAGGAACTTGTGGTCGTCAGGGTTCATGTAATCCGACTGGAGCATATTATGGTCAACATAAGAGACGGCAAGCGGGACCCTCACACTGTCGATGCCTATAGCCTCAAACTGAAGCCAGGCCATTGTGCCGGTTGCGTCCTGAGTATATACCTGATCAACCCTGAGCCCGATAACGTCACCTAGCTTGGTGCTTCCATAGGCCTTGTGTGCTTCGAATATTTTTTCAGTAATGTTCTTTCCCATATCTCCTCTTATGCAATTCAGGTAATTTTGTAACCGTATTCATGTTGTCTACTGCGATTCCGATATTATATAATAATGTCTAATTTTGTGAGAAGCCTAAAATAGGAGAAGGGTCTCTATGCATTTTTTCAGATACAAAAACGGTGAATTGCATGCAGAAGACGTACCTGTAAGAGAGCTTGCAGAGACATACGGCACCCCTCTTTTTGTCTACAGCCATGCCACGCTTTTAAGGCATTTCATGGCTTACAAAAAGGCGTTTAGCGATTTCCCCCATATAATATGCTTTGCGATGAAGGCTAACTCCAATTCGGCAATTGTCAGGCTTTTTGCAAAAAACGGCGGAGGCGCCGACGTGGTATCAGGAGGTGAGATTTACAGGGCCTTAAGGGGCGGCATGCCTTCAAACAGGATCGTCTATGCAGGTGTCGGCAAGACAGAAAAAGAGATAAGATTTGCCCTCAAAGAAAAGATCCTTATGTTCAATGTCGAATCAGAGGAAGAGCTTGTCGAGATAGACAGAATCGCAGGCTTGATGGAACTAAAGGCACCTGTTGCCCTAAGGGTAAATCCGGATGTAGACCCCAGGACGCATCCATATATCTCGACAGGCCTAGAAAAGCATAAGTTCGGCATACCGATTGAGGAGGCCTTTGAATATTACAAGCTCGCTGCAAAACTGCACAATATCAAGGTCGTTGGTATCCATAAACACATAGGCTCTCAGATAACGCAGGTCTCTCCGTTTGTGGACGCACTAAAGAAAGTCATGGCCCTTGTTGATAAACTAAGCAGGTGCGGGGTTAAGATTAAATATCTCGACATAGGCGGCGGCCTCGGAATTACCTACAAGGACGAGGAGCCTCCGATGCCTCATGACCTTGCAAGAGGGCTTGCGCCTATTTTAAAGAACAGGGGCCTTACGATAATCACAGAGCCCGGAAGGTCTATAACAGGCAATGCCGGCATACTCGTCACAAAGGTGCTGTACCTGAAGAATACAAAGAATAAGAGATTCCTGATTGTAGATGCAGGCATGAACGACCTGGTCAGGCCGTCTTTTTATGATGCGTATCACCATATTCTGCCTGTTATAAAAAGCATGAGGAAGACAATAATTGCCGATGTAGTCGGTCCGATATGCGAATCAGGCGATTTCATGGCGAAAGACAGGGAGGTGAAGGCTGTGAAGCCCGGAGAGTTCCTCTCAGTTATGTCGGCAGGCGCCTATGGTTTTTCTATGAGCTCGAATTATAACAGTAGGCCAAGGGCAGCAGAAATTCTGGTCAAAGGGAAAGAGCATTCGCTTATTCGCAAGAGAGAGACTTACAATGATCTTTTAAGGGGTGAGGTTATCCCCCGCTTCCTTTGATGATGAGTGAAAGGTTTATTTGAGGAGAAGATAATGATGATCGGATTTGCCAAGATGCACGGCCTCGGTAACGATTTTGTCCTGATTGATGCAAGAGACCTCGCTCTGCCGGACCTCCCTGAACTTGCGAGATATCTCTGCCACAGACGTTTCGGCATTGGGGCAGACCAGATGCTACTCCTCTATAAGTCAGAGGTTGCCGATTTCAGGATGAGGATCTTTAATGCCGACGGCAGCGAGGTCGAGATGTGCGGCAACGGCATAAGGTGTTTTGCAAAGTATGTTTGGGATAAGGGTCTCTCCGGCAAGGACGTCCTGGATATAGAGACCTTTGCCGGCATCATCAGGCCGGAAAGGGTCAATGGCCTTGTGAAGGTCGATATGGGCGAACCGGTGCTTGAGCCGGAAATGATACCGGTAAAAATATCTCAGCAGTCAGCAGTCAGCAGTCAGCAGTCAGAAAAAAATGAACTGGACCCGCTGAGCGTCACTCATAACTCATCATCGATAATTGACTACCCACTGCAGATCGATGACAACGAGTTCAGGATAACATGCGTCTCGATGGGCAACCCTCATGCTGTTATAGTAGTTGATAACGTAGCCACGTTCCCTGTAACATATTATGGCCCGATGATAGAGAACCATCATATCTTCCCGAACAGGGCTAATGTGGAATTCATTGAGGTTCTAAATTCCGGAGAGATTAAGATGCGCGTTTGGGAAAGGGGCTCCGGCGAGACGATGGCCTGCGGGACAGGGGCATCTGCTGCTGCAGTCGCCTCACGCCTGAAGGGGCTTACAGGGAAGAGGACGACAGTTCACCTTGCCGGCGGTGACCTGCTTATAGAGTTTGGGGATGACAATCACGTTTATATGACAGGCCCTGCTGAAGAAGTCTTCAGCGGTGATATAAAATTAAAGGGGGAGGGTGTGAGGTGATGTCAGGGAAAAGGCAGCATGAGAGGAAACCGTTTTCAGAGGCCTTTGATTGCTCCGTCTGTGTGCTTAACCTGAGGGAACTGACTACAGTGCAGCTTAGGGCTGAAAGTCTGGACATCAGCGATGGCGGCATCGGTATTCAGATAGGTTATCCGGTGGAGCCGGGCCATGTGCTTAGATTCAGCTCCGGCATAAAGAGCAATGCCGGGATTGTCCGCTGGACAGTGAAGCATGATACCAACAGATACAAGGCAGGGATAATGTTTGTTTAGAAAGCAAGGAGCTGAAGGAGGAGGATATGTTTAAGGGTTCGATAGTCGCGCAGTCGCCTCACGCCTGAAGGGGCTTACAGGGAAGAGGACGACAGTTCACCTTG
>CAKKPH010000238.1 GCA_919901585.1 Thermodesulfovibrionales bacterium
GTCCTCAGGCCAAAGAAGGAGGGAAATAAGATGAAAGCAAGGAAAGACTTGGTAAGCATGGGGACAAAGGTAGGAGCGACTCTCGGGACAGCGGCATTTCTGGTCTTCGGGATAATCCCGGGGTTCTATTTCGGGAGCTACGGGACGCTGGTAATTATCAATCACCTCTTTGGGAGTGCATTGCAGGCGACAGTACCTCTGAGGGCAGCGATAGCAGCAGGCACAGTGCTCGGGATGGTGAGTGTAGGGTTCGGCAGCATAGTGGTAGGGGCGATATTCGGCATATCCGGCTTATATTTTTAGAGACAATGTGTTAGTATTAACCTGAGGTTAATACGCATGTCGCGACTGCTTAAAAAGAGATCAAAAAAGATCGGCCTTCCTGCAGGTACGCTCATCCATGTCGGCGAGAAAAAGACAGATAAGACCAGGATCAATATATTTGACTACAATGAGCAGACATTTCAAGAAAAAGAGGCAAAGAGCGTTGATGAGTGCTTCCCTTTTAAAGACAAGCCTACAGTAACGTGGATAGACATTGAGGGTGTCCATGATGTTAACATGCTCGAGAAACTCGGCAACCATTATGGGTTCCACCCGCTAATACTTGAAGACATCCTGACGACTGACCAGCGACCGAAGATAGAGGACCTCGGAGAATACATCTATATTGTCCTTAAGATGTTCTACAACGGAGGGGACAACGAGGTTATTACAGAACAGATAAGCCTGATCCTCGGACAGAATTTTGTCGTATCATTTCAGGAAGGTATCGAAGGGGATGTATTCACTCCGGTCAGGGAACGCATCAAGTCCAACAAGGGCCGTATAAGAAAGCTGGGCGCAGACTTCCTCGCATATGCCCTGATCGATTCGATAGTCGACAGTTACTATGTCATCCTTGAGAGGATTGAGGAAAAGATAGAAATAGTCGAAGATGACCTTGTTGTCCAGCCTTCCCGCAGTGCGCTTGAGTCCCTGCACAGCCTGAAGAGGGAGATGATACTGCTGCGCAAATCTGTCTGGCCATTGCGTGAGGTGATTAATTCACTTTTAAGGAGGGAATCGCCTTTAATACTGGACTCGACCATTATTTACCTGAAAGATGTATATGACCATACCATACAGGTGAGTGAGGTAATAGAGACCCTGCGTGACATCCTTTCAGGAATGCTTGATATCTACCTTTCGAGTGTGAGCAACAGGATGAATGAAGTGATGAAGGTCCTCACAATAATTGCGACGATCTTTATTCCACTTACCTTTATTGCAGGCGTCTACGGGATGAATTTTAAATATATGCCTGAGCTCGAGTGGCCTTTTGGCTACTTTATGATTTTGGCGGTCATGCTCGGCGTCATCATTTCGATGCTGGTTTACTTCAGGAAAAAGAAATGGATATAATGTTAGTAATGGGAGAATAGGGAGGCTTTTTATGGACAGCAAGAAGTTAGAGATAATGAATATAGTGAGGGAGGACTATGCTGCTGTGGCTAAGGGCACCGGCGGATGCCTGTCTTCAGGCTCTTGCGGCACAGAAGAAAGACAGATCAGTCTCTTCGAGACCGGAAGGCTTCTCGGCTACACTGAAGAAGAGTTGGCCCTCGGGCTCGGAGACGCTAACCTCGGACTTGGATGCGGCAATCCTCAGGCAATAGCAGAACTTAAATCAGGAGATCTGGTGCTTGACCTTGGAAGTGGTGCGGGGTTTGACGCATTCCTTGCCGGAATGAGGGTCGGGCCAGGGGGGAAGGTGATTGGCGTTGACATGACACCGGAGATGCTTACAAGGGCCCGGCAGAACGCTATAAACCTGGAGTCAACTAATGTTGAATTCAGGCTCGGAGAGATTGAGCACCTGCCTGTGGCTGACTCAACAGCGGATGTAGTCATATCCAACTGTGTCATAAACC